>DVMP01000091.1 GCA_018714925.1 Candidatus Allocopromorpha excrementigallinarum | reverse complement strand
GAAAACAGAGTATATATTACGGTAGACGATATACCGGAGTCAGGGTTTGCCGATATGCTCAAGGAAAAGGCATATAATTGATTTTAAGGAATAGTTATATTAAGGAACAGTTGTTGCAGACAATAAAATTTGATTCATGTACCCGGACAGCTTAATAATTTTGTGGATGTCCGGGGTTGTTTTTAATAAAATGACGGATCTGAGGGGTAAAAATGACGGCATCATCCAATAAAAGCAAAAGAAACATGATAATAATACTGTGTATAGTCTTCGCATGTATGGCCGCGCTGGCTGTACGCCTGGGCTGGATACAGATAGTAATGGGAAGCGAGTATTCGGAAAAAGCGGTAGAGCAGCAGACAAGGGATACGCCGATAGAAGCTGAAAGAGGAGTAATATACGACACTAACAAGCAGCAGCTTGCCGTGAGCGTTACCTGCTACTCAATATGGGCGAGACCTACAGATATAAAAAGCGGGGAAACGAAAAAAGAGTCGGAAGCCAATATAGATAAGGCGGCATCTTCTCTTGCCCGGATCCTGGAAATGGATGAGGCTGAAGTCAGAGAGATGATAACCAGGGAGCAGAGCATAGTCAAAATAAAAAGCGGAGTGGATAAGGATGTGGCTGATCAGATAAGGGCAGCGGAGCTTAAGGGAATAGAAATCGCCGAAGACACAAAACGCAGCTATCCTCTGGGAGCCTTTGCCTCCAATACACTGGGGACAGTCACTGAAGACAATACCGGACTTTCAGGTCTTGAGCTCCAGTACAATACATATCTCAGCGGAGTCGCGGGAAGGTGGATAAACTACACTGATACCAGCGGCAACAGGCTTTCATACGGAGAAGAAAGATATTACCAGGCAGAGGACGGCTACAGCATAGTAACCACCATAGATCAGGTAGTGCAGCACTATACTGAAAAGGCTCTTGAGCAGGTAATGGAAAAGACTGACGCAGATCGGGTAATGGCCATAGTTATGGATCCTCAGACAGGAGACATACTGGCAATGGCGCAGACACCGGAATTTGACCTTAACGATCCGAGGACTCCTCTTGACGAGGAAGAACAGAAAAAGCTGGAAAGCATGTCGGATTCCGAAAAGTCCGCATACTGGAATCAAATGTGGAGAAACTCATTAATATGCGACACATATGAACCGGGATCCACCTTTAAGCTTTTAACTACAGCTATAGCTCTGGAAGAGGATGTAACGGACATTGACGATACCTTTACATGTACGGGAGCCATAGAGGTGGCCGGAGAAACGATACACTGCTGGAGGTCGGAAAATCCTCACGGCACACAGTCTCTCATACAGGCTGTAGGAAACTCCTGCAACCCTGTTTTCGTTCAGCTGGCAACGAAAATAGGAAAGGAAAAATTCTACGATTATCTGGGAACCTTTGGAATAACGGGAACCACAGGAATAGATTTTCCGGGAGAGGCTACGGCAATACTTCAGGCGGAGGATAATGTAGGGCCGGTAGAGCTGGCAACCATAGGGTTCGGCCAGGGAGTGGCGGTTACTCCCATACAGCTTATAACTGCTGTCAGCTCCTTTGGAAACGAAGGAAAAATGATGAAGCCCCGCCTTGTAAAGGAGCTTGTCGATTCTGACGGAAACACGGTCCAAACCTTTGATACAGAGGTAGTAAGACAGACGGTATCAAAGGAAACCGCCGATGAAATATGCTCTATTATGGAGTATTGTGTTGAGGAAGGCGGCGTGGGCAACGCCAAGGTGGAAGGCTATAAAGTGGGAGGAAAGACCGGTACGGCGCAGAAGCCCGAGGCGGGCGGCTACAGCGACGAGACATATTCTTCATGTATAGCCATGGCTCCCATGGACGATCCTCAGGTAGCTGTTCTTCTCATAGTGGATAATCCTAAGGGAGTTAAATACGGAAGCACCACCGCGGCGCCGGGAGTGCAGCAGATTCTCAGCGATACCCTGAGGTATCTTAACGTTTCACCTGATAAGGAAAGCCAGGAAGAGGCTCAGGAGGCGGAGGTTGAGGTTCCCGATGTGGTAGGGGAGAGCGTCAGCGACGCCATAGGCATTTTAGGAGGAGCTTCTCTTTCCTACGATGCCGACGAAGACGCAGCGGCCAGCGAGGATTTTATAGTGACAAGACAGTATCCTGCTGCGGGAACAAAGGTTAAAAAGAACAGTAAGGTATACCTGTATAATTAAAAAGACGATATGAAAAAGATAACCATTGAAGAAGCGACGAAGGCCTCGGGAGGAGAACTTTGCCGAAGAGGAAGGGAAAATTATATAACAGGCGTGCGTCACGATTCGAGAGACTGCGGAAAAGGAGATCTTTTCGTGGCCATAAAAGGAGAGAATCAGGATGGGCATGATTACATACCCCAGGCGCTGGAAAAGGGCTGCGCGGGAGTAATGATATCCCGGGAGGGAAGTTGGCTTAATGAAGCGGAGCACAGCGGCGCGGCTGTTATCAAAGTGGAGGACACGGTCCGTGCTCTGGGCAGCCTGGCGGGACACTATCTGAGAGGCCTGAACGCCAAAAAGGTGGCTGTTACGGGAAGCGTCGGCAAGACCACGGTCAGAGACATGATATATTATGTGCTGAGCGAAAAATATCGCTGCGGCCGCAATATAAAAAATTACAACAATGAAATAGGCCTTCCTCTCTCAATTCTCAGATTTGAGGAGGATACGGAAATCGTTGTTCTCGAGCTGGGGATGAGCGATTTTGGGGAGATTGACGCGCTGGCAAAAATGGTAGAGCCTGACGTCGGGGTTATAACAAACATAGGAATGGCCCATATAGAGCATCTGGGAAGCCGTGAAGGAATATTCAGAGCCAAAATGGAAATGGCTCCCTATATAGGAGGCGGAACAGGCAAGGGAACTTTGGTATTTGCCTGCGACAATCAGATGCTTACAAGAGAAACCACAAAAGGAAACTACAGACAGGTATGCGTAGGCGAAAACGGAAAGAGTGATTATATAATATCAGACATAAGGGACAGGGGCGTTGAAGGGATATCCTTCACTTTGGAGCATATGGAAAAAACCTGCAGAATAAGCCTTCCGGTTGCCGGTCGTCATAACGCGGTCAACGCGGCTGTAGCCGCGGCGGTTGGAGGAGTTTTCGGTATAGATATGAAAACCGCGGCGGAGGGGCTGCTGAAAACAAAGCTTACAGGAAGCAGGCTCAATATAATAGACGGCCCCGGCTTTAAAATTATCGACGACACCTATAACGCCAGTCCCGATTCAATGAAGGGAGCCTTAAAGGTTCTTGAAAAAAGCAAAGGAAAAAGAAAGATCGCCATACTGGGGGATATGTATGAATTGGGAGGAGACAGCGAAAGACAACATTTCGGTATAGGCGTTTTTGCCAGAGGACTCGACATAGACATACTGGTGGCCATAGGAAAGGATGCGGGGAAAATCGCCGAAGGCGCCGAGGGAGGAAGGGCTGACATATACAGATACGTGAAAAAGGAAGAGTTTTATGATAAAATAAATGAAATGACAGGGGATGGGGATATAATTTTGGTGAAAGGTTCCAGGGGAATGGAAATGGAGCAAATAGTTGATAAACTGTTGGAGAAGTAGGAGTGGTCATGGATTATATCATCATCGGAATAATCATAGGGGCATCCCTGATAATATCTATGATTATTACAAAGGTGGAGATCCCTGTGCTGAAGAAGAAGGCGGGGCAGAATATAAGGGAAGAAGGCCCTAAGGCTCATCTTTCAAAGGCGGGAACGCCCAGCATGGGAGGAATAGCCATTATTGCGGCAGCTTCGGCAGTATCGGCTGCGGCCAGCTTTTTAGCGGGCGGAAGCAAGACGGATATGGCTATAATAATATTCGTATTTATAGGCTTCGGGCTCATAGGCTTTTTTGACGACTACCTTAAGGTAATAAAGAAAAACAATCTGGGGCTGAGGGCCTATCAGAAGTTCGGACTTCAGATAGTTATTTCCGTGATACTGGCGGTATATCTGGCCAATTATTCACAGGGAAGCACTCTTGTGTATATTCCGGTGGCCGATATGTATCTTGATTTCGGAGTATGGTATATTCCTTTTACGGTATTTGTTGTCCTCGCCATGACAAACGCGGTAAATCTCACAGATGGACTCGACGGTCTGGCATCCGGAGTTACGGCTCTGGTGTCTCTGTTTTTCGCTGTTGCCGGCCTGACCTACGGGCTTCTTTCGGGAGCCTACTTCTGTGCGGCCATGTGCGGAGCCTGTCTGGGATTTCTGGTTTTCAATAAAAATCCGGCAAAGGTATTTATGGGAGACACGGGCTCTCTGGCTCTGGGAGGAGGACTGGCAGCGGCTGCCATAGTCATGAAGCTGGAGCTTATGCTGATAATAGCGGGTCTTGTATATGTAATAGAAGCCCTGTCTGTGATCCTTCAGGTAATATATTTTAAAGCTACCGGAGGCAGAAGGCTTTTCAGAATGGCGCCCATACATCATCATTTCGAAATGGCAGGATTCAGTGAGACGAAGGTAGTAGCTGCCTTTTGGATATTTACGGTAATATGCTGCGCCGCGGGCCTGGCGATAATTTAGGAGATGATACTTATGTCGAAAGAAATGTTAACAGATATGACTGACAAGAACGTGCTTATAGTAGGAATGGGAAATTCGGGGAAGGCGGCTTCTCAGGCAATGGTAAAGCTTGGAGCGAAGGTGTCGGTGCAGGACAGTAAAAAAGAGGAGGATATAGATCCTCAGCTGCTTACCTTCCTTAAAAATAAAAATGTAACCTGTTATTTCGGCTCGGAGCCTGAGGATATGGGCGTATTTGACATGCTCATACTCAGCCCGGGAGTTCCTCCTGATCTGGAATTTATAAATGAAGCAAAGCAAAAGGGAGCGGAAATAATAGGAGAGCTTGAGATAGCCTACAGAGTGGGGCACGGCCATTACGTAGCCATAACGGGAACCAACGGCAAGACCACTACCACCACCCTTGTGGGTGAAATATACAAGGCTGCCGGAAGAAAAACCTACGTAGTGGGAAACATAGGCGTAGCGGTAATATCAAAGGCGCTTTCCGCTGAAGAGGACAGCTGGCTGATAACGGAGACCAGCAGCTTTCAGCTTGAGACGATAAAATATTTCAGACCGGATATATCCGCCATATTGAATCTGACTCCCGACCATATGGACAGACATAAAACCATGGAAAAATACGGTCAGGCCAAGGCGGAGATATTTAAAAATCAGACCTCCGATCAGTACTGCATTATAAATATAGATGACGAAAGATGCTATAAGCTGGCTTCCGGCTGCAGGGCCAGGGTGATCCCCTTCAGCAGACAGAAGCAGCTTGAAACAGGAGCCTTTATAAAGAACGGAAATATAGTTGTGCGGGACGGAAGCGGGAAAACGGTTAAAATATGCGGAGCTGATGAGCTTAAGATCATGGGCAGTCACAACCTTGAGAACGCCCTGGCCGCTGCGGCTGTTTCTTATTTTGGAGGAATAGATCCTCAGATTATAGGAAAAACACTGAAGGAATTCCGCGGAGTTGAGCACAGACTTGAGCTCTGCAACGAGATAGACGGCATAAGATTTGTAAACGATTCAAAGGGAACAAATCCGGATGCCGCTGTGAAAGCCATAGAAGCGATGAAGGAAAATATAATACTTATCGCCGGGGGATACGACAAGGATGCTTCCTACGATAAGCTTATAAGCTCATTTGAGGGAAGGGTGAAGGCCCTGCTTCTCATGGGAAAAACGGCGACTAAAATAAAGGAGGCCGCGGAAAAGGCGGGATTTACCAGCTCCATTATATTAAAGGATATGGAGGCCTGTGTAAGGGAGGCTTACAGAATAGCCAAACCCGGGGATGTGGTCCTTCTTTCTCCTGCCTGCGCCAGCTGGGACATGTATACCAGCTTTGAGCAGAGGGGAAGACATTTTAAATCTTGTGTTCAGGCATTGGAAAGGTAGCGGTGAAATTGAAAGACAAGATCAGGGGTAAGAGGAAGAAGTTAAGATCAGGAGATTTTCTCCTGGTGCTTTTTACGGTGATGCTGGTAATATTCGGCCTTATAATGGTCTTCAGCGCCAGCTATTACTACGCCATAAGTCAGGATGGATCGGCCTACAGCTATCTTCTTAGGCAGGGACTATGGGTGCTCATAGGCTTTGGCCTCATGATTTTCGGAGCCTCCTTCGATTATAAAAACTACAGGCTTCTGGCCATACCCGCTCTCATAGTGAGCATAATACTTCTGGCGCTCATATTTACTCCTCTCGGCCACGAGGCCAATTATGCCGTAAGATGGATAAGGATAGGACCCATAACCATAATGCCGGGAGAGCTGGCAAAGCTGGCAGCTATACTCTTTGTGGCCTGGTATCTCAGTGAAAAGCCGGACAGGATAAAATCGGTTACAAGGGGTATACTTCCAATGGTTCTCCTTGCGGCGGTTTACGGGGCCATGATAATAATGCAGCCTAACCTTTCCACCGCTATAACGGTCTGCGGCATAATAGTGGCTATGATGCTGGTGGCGGGAATGAAGTGGAGATACTTTCTGGGAGCCGCCGGCCTGGGAGCCGCGGGAATTGCCAGTATACTGCTGTTTATGAAGGATTCCTACTGGTACAATCGTCTTACAAGCTTCACCGATCCCTTCGCGGATCCTCTTAACGAAGGTTATCAGGCTGTTCAGTCGCTGCTGGCCCTGGGCTCCGGAGGCCTATTTGGCGTCGGGCTGGGGAAAAGCGTTCAGAAAAATCTATACTTGCCAGAACCGCAGAATGATTTTATACTGGCAATAATAGGAGAAGAGCTGGGATTCATAGGGCTTTTGCTGCTGCTGGCCCTGTACTGCCTTTTTCTGTGGAGAGGGGTGCATATAGCGATAAACGCTCCCGATCAGTTTGGGATGCTGTTGTCGTCGGGAATAGTGATAATGGTGGCAATACAGGTTATACTCAACATAGCCGTAGTGACGTCATCAATGCCTCCTACGGGGATAAATCTTCCTTTCATAAGCTATGGAGGCAACGCTATATTGATATTTATGTTTTCAGTAGGAGTGCTGATAAACATATCAAGACATGAACCAAAAAACACGGGAGACGATTAAATGAGAGTGATAATGACCGGCGGCGGAACAGGAGGTCATATATACCCGGCCATAGCCATTGCCGATGAGATCAGAAAGAGAGATGAGTCGTCTCGGATACTTTTTGTGGGAGCCGAGAGAGGACTTGAGAAAAAGCTGGTGCCGGAAAACGGATACCCTATAGAGCTGATAAATGTAGAGGGCTTTAACAGAAAAAAGCTTCTGAAGAACTTCAAGGTTATAAGGGAGCTGAAGAGGGGCGAGAAAAAAGCCAGGGAAATAATAAAAGGCTTTAATCCTGAAGCCGTAATAGGCACAGGCGGATATGCCAGCGCTCCTGTAGTGAGAATGGCTCAGAAGATGGGAATACCCACGTATATACATGAGCAGAACGCCTTCCCCGGAATGAGCAACAAGGCTCTTGAAAAGCATGTGAGAAAAGTTTTTCTTGGCTTTGAGGAGGGAGGAGAATATTTCAGACATAAGGAAAAGCATGTGGTCTCCGGCAATCCTGTCAGGGAGAATTTTTCAAAGCAGACCCGGACGGAAGCCAGAAAAGCTCTGGGGTTTGGCGAGAATGATTTCATCCTTCTTTCCTTTGGAGGAAGCCAGGGGGCGGGGAGAATCAATAAAGCCATGCTGAAGGTTATAGAGGCCTTTAACGGAGTGGGAGATATGAGAGTATGTCTGGCCACGGGAAGCTTTTACTATGACGCCATACTGGATGAAATAAAGAACATGGGAATAGACCTGAAGGAAAACATTAAGATAATGGAATATATAAAGGATATGGACAAATATCTGGCGGCTTCGGATATTGTTGTAAGCAGAAGCGGAGCACTTACGGTGGCGGAGGTAACGGTGTGCGGCATACCGGCAGTATTCATACCATCGCCTCTTGTAACAGGCAATCATCAGTATTTCAACGCGAAAGCAGTTTCCGACAAGGGCGGGGCAATAGTAATTGAAGAAAAGGATCTGACCAATGAGGAGCTCATATCAACGGTTTTGCGTCTTAAAAACGACCCGGAGGTTCTTAAGGATATGTCGGCGAAGAGCCGTAAGTGCGCGCCGAAAGACGCGGCCCGTATAATATGTGACACCATATGGGATGATCTTGGCATACAGTAACCATTAAAGCACCTCTCACATATTATGAAATATGTTTTGGAGGTGTTTTTTTGGAGGGTTATCGCATAAGGGGCGGAAGACCGCTCGAAGGAGAAGTCGAAATATCCGGAGCAAAGAACGCGGCGCTTCCTTTGCTGGCGGCCTCTGTGCTGACCAGGGGAGAGAATACTTTTTCGTCCGTGCCTGAAATTTCTGATGTAGACAGCATGGTAAAGATATTGAAAGGTCTTGGCTGCTCCGTAAAAAAAGAAAAAGAGACGGTGACAGTGGATGCGTCCAATATGTCGGAATGCAGCATACCGGAGGAATTCATGAAGGAAATGCGTTCAAGTGTATTTCTGGCCGGAGCGCTTTTAGCAAGGTGCGGTGAAGCTGTCATAACAAGTCCGGGAGGCTGCGATATAGGCAGAAGACCTATAGACATACATATAAAGGGTCTGGAAAGCATGGGAGCCCGGATGGAAAAGCGGGACGGGAGAATGATAATAAAAGGCCCTCTTCTTAAAGGAACGAAAATAAGGCTTAAGTATCCCAGCGTAGGAGCCACTGAGAATATAATGCTTGCGGCTACAGGTGCTGAAGGAGTTACCGTAATAGAAAACAGCGCGCGCGAGCCTGAAATAGAAGACCTTCAGAAGTATATAAACAGATGCGGAGGCAGGATTTCAGGCGCAGGCACAGGAAGGATAGAGATAGAGGGAGGGAAGCGGCTGACCGGATGCTCCCACAGGATTATGGGAGACAGAATAGAGGCGGGAACATATATGTTTATGGCTCTCGGGACAGGAGGATGTATATATTTAAAAAATACCGAACCGTCACATATGGAGTATCCCGTAAGATTTCTGAAGGGTGGAGGATGGGATATATTCTGCCGGGAAAACACCATAACAGCAAAAGGGAGAGGCAGCCTTAGAGGCTGCTCCTTTTCCACGGCTCCTTATCCCGGATTTCCCACGGATCTTCATCCTCAGACGGCGGCTTTTCTGGCTGTAAGAGGGAGAGACTGTGAGATAGAGGAAAATATTTTTGAGAAGAGGTTTAAATACGCGAAAGAACTGATAAAAATGGGCGCGGATATTGAAATATCAGGAAAAAAAGTTATAATAGGAGATAACAAGATATTGTGTGGAAGAGAAGTGGAGGCCGAAGATCTGCGAGGCGGCGCGGCGCTGATTATGGCAGGCCTTATGGCGGAAGGAACTACGACAGTAGGGAATACTAGATATATTAAGAGGGGATACAGCAGATTGGAAGAAAAAATAAGGTTGTTAGGCGGAGAAATTACAGAATATGTACAGCGAGAACCATGATGGAAAAAAAATAAAAAGGAAAAGAAGAAAAAAGAAAAGATATTTGCTG
>DVMP01000090.1 GCA_018714925.1 Candidatus Allocopromorpha excrementigallinarum | reverse complement strand
AGAAATGTAAAATAAAGTAAAAAGGAGATGATGCATATGGAGGATAACGGAGCGCTGGGGACATGGTAAAGGATTATTCTGTGTACAAATTGTCCGGAAGAGAAAAATTACTTTTCTATGGGGCGGGATATATATGTGTATCCGCGACGGCATATCTGTTTTATCACAGCCTGGCTCTGTCGCTGGTATTGGGATTTTCAGCAGGTATTTTTAAAGGATATGCTGAAAAGCGGCTGGCCGCGAAACGGATAGAAAAACTGGAGTCTCAGTTTAAGGATATGCTGTATTCGCTGTCGGCTTCCGTGGCCGCCGGAAGGCAGATGATCGAGGCGCTGCTTGAGGCGGAGGAGAATCTTTCAGTGATTTACGGAGAAGAGGAGCCGATAATGAAGGAGCTGAAATACATGAGAATAAATATAATCGAGAACAAGGAAAGCGATAAACCTTTACTTACTGATTTTGCCTTTAGAAGTAAAAGCGAGGATATTAACAATTTCGTGCAGGTGTACATACTTGCCTGCAGGAATACGGGAGGAGACGTGGAAAAGGTAATAGGTCACACATGTGAGGTAATAACGGACAAAATGAATATTGAAAGGGAAATAAAGGTGATTACGGCTCAGAAAAAGACAGAAGGAAGAATAATTTCAGCCATGCCCCCGGCAATGCTTTTTATGATGAATATATTCTCTTACTCCTACATATCGCCTCTGTATGAAACCGCGGCGGGGAGAATAATAATGACAGGCGCTCTGGGAGCCATGGTATGGGCGACGGTTCTGATGGAAAGGCTGTCCGATGTGGAAATCTGAGAGGAAAGAGGCAGGGGCAATGGAAAGGGAAGACGCGAGCCGCAGGGCTGCGAGAAGGATAATACTCATATTGGCCGCGGGAGCGCTTTTAACGGCCGCCGATATATTCGTCTCCCGGGCAGGACAGGGAGCGTACCTGCTAAGAGAGGATGGAAGGCTGTATATGATAAGGCCGGATGAGGGCGAGGAGAGAAGCTATATATCCTTCAGAGCGCAGATTCGGGGAAAGGGAGAAAGCTTTGAAAAAAATGTGGATGTGGCCCTTGACCCATATACAGAGGAGACTGAGGAGAAAGAAGCTGCCGACGGGAAAGAGGAAAAGGAAGCATCCGCTGCTGAAATGGCGGAGGCGGAGCTGCGCGCGGTTACAGGGGGATTTAATGAGAATACGGATTCCAGAAAGGTTCTTCTTCCCGAAGAGACAGAGGGCGGCTGGAAGATAACGTGGAGGGAGGAGAATCAAAGCAGCGCTCCTATTATAGGCGGCGGAGCGATTATACTGGCCGCCCTGGTTTACAGAGGAAGATTTGCCTCCCTGGAAAAGAGAAAAAGGCTGGAAAGAGAATCGGTGATACGACAGCTGCCGGAGTTTGTAAACAGGCTGGTGCTCCTTCTCAACGCCGGACTTGTATTAAACAGCGCCTTTGAAAAGGCCGCGGGGGAGAATAAGTATCCGGAAAGGGAGGGCAGCGATTATTTTTACTCAAGGCTGAGGGATATATACATATCCTCAAAGACGGCCAACGGCTCAATGCACGGGGAGTTTAAAAGGTTTGCCAGGGAAAGCGGCGTAAAGGAGCTGATGAGAATATCCAATATACTGGGTGACAATATAAGCAAGGGTGTGAATCTTACGGAAAAGCTGGAAAGGGAAAGCGAGCTGTTGTGGATAAACAGAAAGAAAAGCTGCGAGGAAAGGGGCCGGCTGGCTGAAACCAAGCTTACTCTTCCCTTAATGATATTTCTCATTGTGCTGATGATTATAACCATCGCGCCGGCGCTTATGGAGCTTTAAGAAAAAAGGCGGGGAAGAAAGATTGATGAGAGAATTTAAGGACGAGAGGATTAAAAGGATGAGGAAATTCAAGCAGGGAATAAATATAAGGAGCAAAAAAGGAATGGAGCTGGTGCAGGTGGCCATACTGGTGGCCCTGGCGGTTGCCATTGGTCTGATTTTCAAGTCGGAGATAACAGCCTTTGTAAACGATACATTTAACGGGCTTCAGGGGTTTAACTGATGAGAAAAAAGGACGGGCGCAGTATAAGAGAAAGACTCGGGAGCAGAAGGGGAAGCTATATAATGGAAGTTTCGCTGATCATGCCCTTTACCATACTGACGGTTATAACTGTGGTTTTGATAATCATGTTCTTTTTCAGCAGTGTAAAGGAACAGAGCCGCTTTCATATGGAGCTGAGAAAGGAAGCGGCAGAAGCGACAGAAAAAACAGCCTTCCTTCACAGCAGCCAATACAAAGGGAAAATATACACTGAGGATTTTATAAGCGGAGCGAGGGCCTACGGAACAGCGGAAGTCTCCATGCTGCACAGAGGCATTCTCCGGGAAAAGCACCGGCAGAAAACAGAGGGAAGCGGCTACGGCGCAGACGGTCCGGGATATGTGAGGTTTTGCAGCCTTGCGGGAGGAAGAGATGAGGAACAGTAAGAGGGGAAGCAGCGCGGTGTTTCTCACTATGATCCTTCCGGCGCTGATCGTCATAGTCATGGCTCTCATATACGGCGTAAGGGAAGCGGTGCTTGAGAGCAAGGCGGATGGAATTCTCAGTCTGGCGGGAGATTCCCTTCTTTCGGAATTCGATTATTATGTTCAGAAGGAATACGGCCTTTTTGTAATGAAGGGGGACGAGAAATACCTGACGAAAAAGCTGAAGGACTATGCTCTCAGATCCTTTGAAAGGGATGAAAAGCCGAAGGTGAAGGGCCTGAAAGCATCGGGCGCCAGATTTACGGCCGCCAATACGGAGGAGATAAAAAAGCAGATAAAGGAGTACATGAAATACGCCATGGCCCAGGGCTTCTTTGAAGGTAGAAAACAGGAGGCTTACGAAGGAGAAAGACAGGCGAGAGTGCTGCGGCACGGACCTACAAGGGTAGCCCTTCCTTCGAGAAGCATCCCGGAAAAGGATCTGGCGGAAAGAGCGGGGGCCGCGGCGGAAAATGTCATGTCGCTGGAGGGAGCCTTTAAGGAGGGCTCTGAAGGATATGTCATAAACAGGTATATTCTTACACATTTCAATAACAGGGTGGAGCAGGTAAAGGAAGGAAGCTTTTTCAGAAGCGAGGCAGAGTATATACTGGGCGGAAGGTACTCAGACGAGGAAAACGAGAGAAAGACAGAGAGCCTCATAAAGGCAGTGAGGACGCCGCTGAATCTGGCTCATATATATTCTGACGCTGAAAAGAGAAATCTTGTTATAACAGCGGCGCAGATAATCACTCCGGGAGCAGCGGCGGCAGCTACGCAGCTTGCTCTGGCCTCGGCCTGGGCTTATGCTGAAGCGGACAACGACGTGAAGCTGCTTACAGAGGGAAAAAAGGTTCCTTTAATAAAGAGCCGCTCCACCTGGGCGGTGGAGCTGGAGTCGGTTATAGACAAGATCACGGGGAAGACGGCAGAGCCTGAGGAAAACAGAGGATATACATACCATGAATACATTCAGATGCTTCTTTTTCTCATGGATGAGGATTTGAAAACAGGAAGAATACTCGATCTTATACAGATTAACACGAGAAAGAATCACTATGATGATTTTCTTCTACAGGAGCATGTTACGGGAATATACATAGAAGCGGAGATAAATGGAAGAAAATTCGGTTATGAAAAAAAGTACTAAGGGGTTTTACACAATTGAAGCGGTAATCTTTCTTCCGCTGGTAATACTGGCAATACTCTCTCTGGGATATTTCATAAAGGCAGCGGGAGTGTGGGAAAACTGCATTCACGGAGCTGTGGATGAAAGTGTAAGAGCCGCCTCCAGGGCTTATGGGAAGAGCCATATTCCCATAGGAGGAATCATAGAGGAGCGTATGCTGTCGGAAAATCCCCGGCTGGAATACGGAAGGGCGTATTATATGGGAAACGACGGAGATGAGGGGACAGCCATTTATAAGGTGGAGGCGGGAATCCGACTGGTCCTTCCCCTTGGGTTTGAAAGGGAGTTTTCCTTTGAAACGGAAATAAAATACAGAGGATTCATAGGGAAAAGACCTGAAAGAAAGCCCATGGGCGCTGAAGGGCTGGAACAGTATGAAGGGGAAAATCCCGTATGGGTTTTTCCCCAGTCGGGAGAAAGGTACCATGGCGAGGGCTGCACATATGTAAAGGCGTCTGTAACCATGAAAATACTCAACGGAGCCGTGAGGGGAAAATACCGTTCCTGCGGCCTCTGTCATTCAGAGGAAATAAGCACGGGAGGGATAGTGTTCTGCTTTTCCGGGGAAGATACGGCGTACCACAGAGGCACATGCAGATCAATAAAAAGGCACACTTCTGTTATGGATAAAAGCGAAGCGGAGAAGAAGGGATATACTCCCTGCAGAAAATGCGGCGGAGCATAAGGGGCGGAGCTGAGGAGAAAAATCCGCCCGAAGGGAAAGGAGAAAGACATGTGGGAAAAGGGAAGATTTGAAGCTGAGGTGGAAAAGGGAGCCGTAAAGGAATTTGAAAAAATAATGCTGTCATCGGGAAGGTGCGGTCTCTTTCTGCCTATGGCCTTTATGAGCCAGGGGGACAGGGAAAGGATGTATTATTTCTGCAGCGGATTCGCGCCCCTTTCCAGCTACAGAGTGGAGAGAACTGACGACGCTCTGTTCCTTCTGGAAAGAACGGTTATGATACTTAAAAGCGCTGTGGAGTATATGATAATGCCCTCGGGAATAACGCTGAGCACAGAGACTGTATTCTACAACAAGGAAACCGAAGAGGTTAAAATAGCTTATATTCCTCTTCCGGAAGAAAACCGTGAGCTGAGGAAGAACATAGTAAGGCTTACGGGACAGCTGATGGCCGACGTGCGGGACTGTCATAAGTCCTGTCTGAGGGAGCTGGCGGGATATGTATATTGCAGCAATTACGGAATGAAGGATATAATCAGGAGGATATCACTGATCAGACGAAGGCTTCACAGTGAGACTGCCGGAAAGTCTGCGGTATAAAAAGAGGCCGGCGTCTTCCGCGGCGCGGCGCAGGGAGGCTGTACATGTTCGGCGTATTTGGTCCGGAGGCTGATTGGGATCAAATTTTCCGGCCTCAAAAACAGCCTCTATTCCGTATGAAGAGAGATTTTTAATTTCTCTGTCATACTGCCCGGCGATGACAATTGCGGGAACACCTTTTTTCTTTGCTCCGGCGCTTATACCTGATACAGCTTTTCCGCCGAGACTCTGGCAGTCGAATTTTCCCTCTCCTGTTACTACGAAGGAGCACTGGTCCAGAAGATCGTCAAAGGATATGAGGTCAAGTATTGTGTCGATGCCTTTCCTCAGTTCGGCGGAGAGAAATGCGGCGATGCCGGCGCCGGCGGCTCCGGCCGCGCCTCCGCCGGGCAGACGGCTTACATCCCTGCCCAGGCATTTTTTTACAGTCTCGGAAAATGAAAGCAGCTGACGGTCTAAAAGCTTAACCTCCTCAGGGGAAGCGCCTTTTTGCGGAGCGAATACGAAAGCAGCGCCCTCCGGTCCGTACATTGGACTGGCAGTATCGCACATTCCCATGACCTCAACACCGCTGAGGAGTCTTTCCGTTTCAGAGGTGTCTATATTTTTAACCTGAGACAGGGTTTCTCCCACAGGGATAAAGGCGCAGCCGGAAGAATCGAAAAATACGGTGCCGAGAGCGGCGGCGATACCGGCGCCGGCATCGTTTGTGCAGCTGCCTCCAAGGCCTAGAATTATTCGTGTGCATCCCCTTGAGACGGCGTCTCTGATGATGGTTCCAACGCCGTAGGTGGTGGTTTTAAGAGGACTGCTTTTACCCTTGGCAAGAGAAAAGCCTGCCGCCGATGCCAGCTCTATAACGGCGGTATTGCGGTAAACAACATATGAAGCCTCTGTTTTTTCCATGAGAGGACCGGTTGTTTCAACTGTGAAGGCAGAGGCATCCTTTAATCTTCTGAAGCATTCCACAGTACCTTCTCCGCCGTCGGCAACGGGAATGGCGATAATGTCGCCGCTGCTGAAGTATTTTGTAAATTCTTCCTTTATTATTCGGCATACCTCGACGGAGGAAAAGGTTCCTTTAAAGGAGTCGGGAATTACAATTATTTTTTTCATAGTGAGCATCCTCATTATTTTTACGCTTTAAATACAATTATATTATATCAGCCCTTTAGGCTTAAGCAATGGCTTCATTATTTTGTCATGTCCAAGGATTATTCCGCGGCGGTGAATTTGCTGAAAAATAGGTTGAATTATCTGAAAAATATGGTAGAATATATTAATAAAAACTGGACGACGGGGTTGATGAAGGCTCGAGAGATCTTTGAAAAGACGCCGAAGCAGCAAACCCGGGGAAGCAGCAGTTCTCCGGCGGAAACTAGCAGGCAAAAAGAGGGCTTTTGGACCGTACCTTTGGAGAGACCGCCTGAAGGGCGGCGCCTACGTGGATATAACCAACTGGCAACAGGGACAGAGGAATATGCGATGTGAGCGGCATATTCTTTTTTTATAATAAGGAACAGCCGTCAAGGACGCGTATGTGTTGTCCGGTTCCAACTGCTGAGTAGAGAAGGGGATTGATTTCCCTGCAAAAAGCGAGGAGGAAAAAGTTATGAAGATGTTACTTGTGGGAGCGGGAGCCGTAGGAGAATCCATTTTAA
Source organism: Candidatus Allocopromorpha excrementigallinarum (assembly GCA_018714925.1). Classification (GTDB taxonomy): domain Bacteria; phylum Bacillota; class Clostridia; order Peptostreptococcales; family Anaerovoracaceae; genus Lentihominibacter; species Lentihominibacter excrementigallinarum. The sequence continues at coordinate 3,372 of DVMP01000090.1, read as the reverse complement.
GGATACTTCAGGCCAGGGATCCGGAAAGCAAATGGCTCGAGAAGGTCGTAGTTGGAGATTATGATCTTGACAGGGCAAAGGAGGTATGCGATCATCTTAAGGATGCCGGCAGGTATAAGCCTTATCAGCTCAATGCCAGGAATGTAGAGGAGATAGTAAAGGCTGTAAAGGATAACGGCTGCGACTTTGTAATGGACGCGGCGGCGCCTTTTGTGTCAAACAACATATTTGACGCGGCCTATGAGGCCGGAGCCGACTACGCAAGCATGGGAACCTGGACGGTGCCTTACGACCCGCCTGTATACGGAATAGGTCTTGAGAACAGCTACAGCGAGTATATGGCTGATTACAATTTCAAACGCCACGAAGACTGGAAGAAAAAGGGAAACATGGCGTGCATATGCCTGGGCATAGATCCGGGAGTTGTAGATGTTTTCGCGAAATTCGCGGCAGAGTATCTTTTCGATCAGTTAAAGGAAATACATGTTAAGGACGGGGGAAATCTTGAGATCCCAAGCGCCGGTGAGGATGATATAACCTTTGGATTCAACGTATGGACAGTTCTCGACGAATGTGTGAATCCTAACGTGGAGTGGGACAAGGAAAAGGGCTTTATAGTGGACAAGCCTTTTGCCGGAGAAGAGGTTTTTGAGATGCCCGCGGGAGTAGGCCCTAATACCATGGTAAAGGTAGAGCATGAGGAAACGGTGCTCATGCCGAAATTCCTGGAGAAATACGGCCTTGAAAAGTGTACCTTTAAGATCTCCCTGGACGATAATCTTGTAAACGCCCTTAAGGTTATAACAGCTCTGGGACTGAGAAGCCTTAAACCGGTGGAAATAGACGGAAAGAAGATTATTCCGAGAGATGTTGTAGCAGCCTGCGCTCCTCAGCCTAAGGATATAGGAGACGAAATGGTGGGAAAGATGTGCGTAGGTATACACTGCAAGGGGATAAAGGACGGCATGGAAAGAGAAATCTTTATGTACCAGCCTTTTGACAACCAGGAGTCCATGAAGAAATGGAACATGCAGGCCGTTGTGGCACAGACGGGCTTCGGCGCGGCTATCGGCATCGAGCTTATAGGAAGGGGCATATGGAAGGATAAAGGCGTTTACGCACCTGAATACTTTGATCCTATTCCTTATCTGGAAATAATGGATGAAGCGGGATTTGACTACGGTATAGTGGAAATGGATTCCCCTTATAAAGAGGCGAAGGACAAGGAAATGATGGCTGAAATATTCAGAGAGGCGAAGAAAGAAAAAGGGTGAAGTTAAAATAACCGGAACAGCTATGGGCCCGTAACGGTCCCATAGCCTGTTTTTAAGGAGGTGGCAAAATGAGTCAGAATCAACCACAGGTCCATGGCGTAGCGGGATTGAAAAAGCACGACATAAAGGTGTCGGGAATAGTATTTATGCTTTACTGCCTGGTGGCTGCCGGAGCTTTCGGAATAGAGGAAATGATACCTGAGGCAGGGCCGGGAATGACCATAATACTGTTAATAGCCTTCCCTATAATATGGGCTTATCCAATAAGCAATCTTGTTGCCGAATGCGGCTCGGTGCTTCCGTCTGAAGGCGGAGTCTATGTATGGGTCAAGGAAGCCTTCGGAGAGTTCTGGGGATTCCAGGCAGGCTGGTGGGGAACCGTATCCACCTATATAACCAACGGAGTATACGTAGCCCTGGTATACGGATACGTAAGCCAGATGATACCAATGTCAGAGGCGGCGGGGCATGCTCTTAAAATCGGAATGATATTGATTTTTACTGTAATTAATCTTCTGGGCCTTAAAGAGGTGGGAAAGGTAAGCACAATCCTTTCGATACTCATAATACTGGCCTTTGCCCTTGTAGCCGTTGTGGGATTTCTCAACTGGAACACAAATCCGATGGAGCCTTCAATGCCTGAAGGCTACAGCTTCATAGACAGTGTGGGCGGCGGTATCTGCATATGCGTATGGATGTACTGCGGATACGAATGTATATCCAATATGGCGGGAGAGGTGAAAAATCCTCAGGTAATCCCGAAGGGGCTTATGATAGCAATGCCTCTGGTGGCGCTCACCTATGTGCTGCCGACTCTCGCCGGACTTGCGACTCTTCCTGAAGGAAGCTGGGAAAACTGGGCCACAGACGGAGGCTTTGCCGGAGAGACAGTGGGATACGCCACAGTGCTTACCCAGAACCTGGGAGCGGCATGGGGATATATATTCCTCATAATAGCCATAGTTTCACAGTGCGCCATATTTAACACCTATCTGGCGTCAGGGTCAAGAGGCTTCTTCGTTCTGGCGGACGACAATCTCTGCCCTAAGTTCCTGGTAAAGGTAAGTAAAAAGAGAGGCGTTCCTTACGTGGGGATACTGTCCCTTGCTGTAGTAACGCTGATTCTGGCTCAGTCTGATTTTACCACTCTGGTGAGCATGGAGGTAGTATTCATGCTGGCCCTTTACATAATACTGCCTATTTCGGTAATTAAGCTGAGAAAGAAGATCCCTGTAGAGGAAAGAAAAAAGAGAGGCCTGTACGTTATGCCGGGAGGAAGCCCGGGACTTATATTCTACGCGGGATTCCCTATTGCCATAGCCATAATAGCTCTTCTCATAAACGGCACGGATTATCTCGTAATGGGACTTATGGCCACAGCCTCGGGAATAGTGGCCTACGTAATTTTCAAAATAGCCTACGGAGGTCTCTTTAAGCAGGATCCTCAGAAGTATCCTCTCAATCCGAAGACGAAGCTTGCAGCCGGAGATACGGTGAGAATAGGAGTGTATCTCATTTGCGCGGGAGTCATGGCCTTTCTTGGTCAGTTCTGGCTGCACTGGTATGAAATTGATTACGGCGAATGGGGGCCGGGAGACTACGACATGTTCGGCAATGTAATCCCTCAGGTGCTTGAAGGCCTTAAATGGGGAGGTCTGGCAGCTGTAATTCTGGGACTGATAGTAGTGCTGCTGGGGTATAAAAAGGACAGACCTGTCAGGGAAGAGGCGGTGGATATAGACGCCCTTATGGATAAATATCTCAACGAGGAAAAGCACGAGTCGTTTTTTGACGACTGATTAAAACAGAATAACGAGTTTGTGAAAAACACCGCGGAACGTCAGTGAAGCGGTGTTTTTTGTCGAGGTATATTTTCTTAACCTGTTCTATTAAACTGCAAAACCTTTGAAAAGGGTGCGGAATTGTGATAAAATTCTATTAAGGAGGGATCGGAGAAATGGAAGATACGAAAAAAATATTAGAAAAGATGGACGAAATCGACGAGAAAATAACCTCGGTGCAAATTACTCTCGAAAATGAAATCAGAAACAACATACAGCTTATAGCGGAGGGGCATATTGATCTTGAGAGGAAGCTC
>DVMP01000089.1 GCA_018714925.1 Candidatus Allocopromorpha excrementigallinarum | reverse complement strand
TGTTCAACGTATTTCTGTTGAATATAGATTCCGTCAAATTGATCTCAACAGGGCTATTTTTCCCACTTTCAATCGCACTTTCAAAAGAATCGGAATCTGAAACTGAAACAGGATATTGAGCAGTTGCATCGTACTGATCGCTGCCAAACCCGTCTGTCTCATGCGTAAGCTGTGTGGCGTTAAGCATTATGTCAAATGTAGCTCCAATGCTTTCTCCCTGATAATCATTTCCCGCGCTTTCCTTCATCTTAAGGGCAATGGTCGCAAAATCAGCTTCTCCTGCAATCAGATTTCCACGAGCCACACCGAGATCTGCCGAGCCTTCAAGCACCTGTCTCAAAGTTCCTATAGGACTTCCCATCTCACTCATATCTGTCGGAAGTGATGTTCTCGCATGTGCATCCTTTACATAGTAAACATCTATTACATCCGCGAGATCACCAATATCACCGTTTACAACTACGTCAAGCTGATATCTGAGAGCAAGTGTGCCCTCATTTCCGATCTTTACCGAAACCACCTCGCTTTAGCCCGGCTCCCATTTATCATAGTTAAAGATAGGCTCTTCACCTACTGCCACATATTCGCCTTCCGAATTAAGCTGGGCAAATGAAACCTCCAGACTTCCCGCCTGTATCCTGTTTCCCCTGTTGCTTACGCTGTCTGTGAACCAGGCCAGGGTGGTTCCTATGAGCAGAGCGATGCACACAAGGAGGGCAAAGCCTGCCGCCCACAGTGATTTTTTTGTTTTAATCATTTTCCTTTCTCCTTTTCAGCTTCACGGAATGTATATTGAAGGCTGCCTTCCGACATTCCGCGCAATGGTATTAATTTTCTGTTATAGTTCCGCTTCCTTTACTATTTGTATACGTGCTGTTTGTAAGAGACGCCTTTCCACCATTAGCTACATTTAATAACCCGTTAATGGTTGTATTTTCAGCTTCCAATTCGGCTCCGCTTCCTACCATAATATTGCCGTTAACAATACAGTCTTTAAGAACTATTTTAGTTCCCGCATACCCCCTGGCACAGACCGCATACGGCCCGTCATTATTTCCACCTTGATTTGCCGTAATGGTTACTCCTTCCAGTATGAGTGTGCTTTTTTCAGCCATTACCGTTGCCTGAGATGTCCCCGCACTATAATTCAACGTTATGCTCCCATTGCTGATAGTCGCTTCTTTCCCTTCTTCAGCAAAATATATCCCGTTTCGCCCCGAATTTGAAATGATATTGACAGTATTTCCTCCCAGGTCGATATTGCTTCCGGCTTTTATTTTAAAAATTCTGCTTATGTTTACATCGGAAGATGCTTGGTCCTCAAAGTTTGCCGAAATATTGTCTGTCAGAAGCACCTTTTCACCGTTATCTAAAGCAGTCTGCATATCGTCTGTATTTGATACCCATGTCCTTGTCAAAATATCATCGGCTCCTGCATCGTACTGATCGCTGCCAAAGCCGTCCGTTTCTTCCGTTTGCTGTGTGGCGCTGAGCACAATATCAAAGGTTCCCCCTATTGACAGGTTCTTATAATCATTGCCTGCGCTTTCATCCATATAAAGGACTATAGCCGCATAATCAGACTGTCCCTCTGATAAATATCCCGTAGCAGCATGCTCATTATTTAAGATACTGCTCAAGGTGCCAATTTCCGTATATCCATCATCAGCCAGCTGATCTTCATTCATACCTGTCGGAACGGAGGTTATTGCTTCATTACCGGTTTTAAACCAAACATTTATTACATCTGCCAGTTTTGATGTCTGTCCTTCCTGAAGGATAAGATCAAGCTGATATTTTAATGCAAGTGTCCCATTGTTCTTTATCTGAAATACTTCCGGAGTAGAGTAGCCCGGTTCCCAATTGTCATAGTCAAAAACAGGAACATTTTCAAGTGCCGCAATACTGTAAAATGTATCTTCAGATATCGTTTCTTCCTCCAATGCTTCCTTTTGACTGTCTGATAATGTTTTTCCCAGCTGCAGCAGATCAATCTGCAGTGTTCCCGCCTGTATCTTATTTCCCCTGTTGCTTACGCTGTCTGTGAACCAGGCCAGAGTGGTTCCTATAAGCAAGGCGATGCACACAAGGAGGGCAAAGCCCGCCGCCCACAGTGATTTTCTTGTTTTGATCATTTTCACTTCTCCTCTCTTTATCCGTGCGGTTTTCGTCTATGATTTACCTTTCATTATCATCCTGCCAGCTGCCGCCGCTTCCTACACCGTACAGGGCTCCCTGTCCTGTGTTTTTCAAAAGTCCGCTTCCTATATCCAGCTGTGTGTTACTCTCCCTTGCCAGGTTAAGGCGCACAGTCTGGGCGTTTCCTTCCCCGCTGCTTTCAAGGGTTCCCCCTTGGATGGATATTCTTACGTTGGTCTCATCGCCGTCGTACAGGTTATCTGTCTGAAGGGCCGCCGCCACGGCCAAAACCCTTCCTCCGGTCATATCCATAAGGAAGGAGGCGTCCGTGCCTTCACTGTTGGATATCCAGACAGCCCGTCCGTATGTCCCTCCCTTTATTTCTCCGTCAGTAATCTTAAGGAGGCTGTCATGCTCCGTTTCAGGATCAGCTTCAGCAGGCTTCTCCAATACTGTCATCACTCCGCTGAAGGCTCCGCCGTCTACAGTCCCGCCCGTTACATTTACGGCTGCGGCTCTCTCTGACGAAAGGCTTATTACAGCCGCCGCCCGGGTATTTTCGTAATCCGCGTCCTCCTGCGGAAGCTCACTGCAGCTCAGAGCTGTAAGCCCTCCGTTTATATTAAGAACCCCTTTGTTTTCCACGGCGCATAAAGCGCCATCCTCCGGCGCCGGAGGCTTTTCAAACTGCATCACTATGCTTCCACCGCCGGCGGAATCGTTTACACTGAGATTTCCCTCGTTTAAAATAACTGCGGCGGCTCCGTCTTCTGAAGACGCAGTCAGACTGTACCCTTTAAGATCAATGGTTATGTCCTGCCCCTCCGATATAACCAGGGAAGCATCCAGGCTTATATTTCCTCCTAAATTAATTACCGCCTTTTCCTCTCCCGCCTTTTCCACCGCCTCGTAAAGCTCCTGAGAGGTTGCCGCGGAAGCTCCCCTTATGCTCAGCGTCTCCGTCTCCTCAGCCTCCTGAGCTTCATAACTGCCTGCCTCTATAATATTTCCCCGATTTACTATGGAGTCGGAAAACCACGCGAAAGTGGTCCCAAGCATCAGAGCCGAGCATGTAAACACTGTTATGCCGCTGGCCAAAAGGAGGTTTTTCATATTTTTCAAAAGCGCTTCCTCCTCTCTATTGGAACTCCCCGTCAGGGTTATTTCTCACCTGAACACCTTCGGCCGTCACGTCAAAGGTGATATCTGAATTCTTATAAAAGCTGCCCGCGTCCTCTTTCATTTTTACAACCGCCGTAAGAGTACGCTCCTCGCCCGCCCCAAGCGGCGCGCCGCCCTGACAGGCCGTCTTTTCCGAAAGCTGCGCGGCCGTACCGCTGAAAATGATCCTGTCTCCTTCGTATATGTTAAAAACAAGCACATCTCCCAGATCTCCCGAAAGATTTTCAAGATAAAGCCTGTAGTAAACATCCACGGGGCTTTTGTTCTCAACGGTGAAATCGCGCCTTATGGTATATCCCGGCTCAATGTTCATATCCCTCCCGTCAAATATGACATTGCCGTCGTTAAGCTCCAGACTTACAGCGGCTGTTTCCAGCTCATTGTCCTCAACAGAGACCGTGGAAAGCACAAGGGCGTATGTGGTGGCGGCCAGCATAAGAGCCAGAACCGCCGCCGCTGCCGCGCTTTTATATATCCCCTTTCTTCCGTCTTCCTCCCTGCCTTCTCTTTTTCTCATTACGGCAAAGGCCGCGACGGAAGCTGCCGCCAGAGCCAGTATTATCCAGAAAACCAGCTGTGTATCGTCTCCCGTCTTTGAAGAGGAAGGGCCGGGAACAAGGTTCCCCTCGTCTTCCCCTTTAACGTACCAGTTAAAATCCGCCTCAAGACGCGTCTGCTGGTATGCGTTGCCCACAGATGTATCCATATAGGCGGTCAGCTCATAGTACAGAGTGCTTTCTCCCGAATCAGAGGAAAGGAGCGTTGAAATCTCTCTGCCGTCTATATCCGCGAAGGGCTCGTCAAAGAGAATATCTCCGCCTCCCAGCTCAACCGCCCTTATATACAGCACATCACCCAGATTGCCGGGGTCATCTGTTATTTCCACATTAAAAAGCAGCTCTATATTCTCACGGTAATAGGCTTTTACGCAGAAGTATTCTGTTACGGAATCTCCCGGAAGCATATCCGAAACGGTAAATCTCTCATTGTCAAAGGGCTGATCATAAAAGAGCTCAAGAACCGGAGCCTCCGCTCCCACTCCGTATTCTCCCGCGGAGCCGTTTGAACGCGCCGCTTCCTGAGGAACCGGTACTGTGGAGGTGCCGGCGTTTTGAGAAGGGGCCGGGTCCCCGTAGACAAGCCGCGCCGCCAGAAGGAGAGCGCTCAGCGTAAGAATAACAGCCAGTATCCCTGTTGCTTTTCTGAGATATACATATGGCTTTTGGTCACGGTTTTCCATTTTTTATTCCTTTGCCGACAGTGTTTTAGTGGTATATTCTTTCAAATTTATTCACTTTTATGTTACCCCCCCCCCCTGTGTCTTTGTCAACATCCGTGTGTTACATTTGAAGGGCTGTTTGTTACAACTGAAAAGGCTCTTCAATCAAAGCTGATTGAAGAGCCTTCTTTCCTTTTCCCGGCGGCCCCTTAAAGGGCCCCTTTCAGTTGTTATGCAGTCAGCGTGTCTCAGCCGAAAAGGCTTATCTGAGCTGTCTCCGGAAGTCCGTCGAGAACCCCGTGCTGTCTCAGCTCGTCTATGGCGGATTTGTTTATCCTCGCCCTCTCGCTGATTTCCTCTACGGTTTCATAAGGCCTGTTTTCATATTCCTCGGCAAAGGCCCTGGCAGCTCCTTCTCCCATTCCCGCTATGGCTACAAAAGGAAGCAGCACCTTTCCTTCATGAGATTTAAACCTCATGCCGTCGGATATTCCCAGTCTGGCGGGAGCGAACTCATATCCCCTTGCGCACATCTCATAGGCCACTTCCAGAACAGGGATCTCATCCTCTTCCTTCTTGGAGGCGTCCTTTCCCTTTTTAAGGATTTCGTCCATTTTTGCCAGTATGGCCTCCTTGCCCCTGAGCATTGTCCTCTCATCGAAGTTGGCCACCTTGGCCGTAAAGTATACGGCGTAAAACTCCAGAGGATAATAGACCTTATAATAGGCTATCCTGTTGGACATCATTACATAGGCCACCGCGTGGGCCCTCGGGAACATGTACTTTATTTTTTTACAGGAATCTATATACCACTGGGGAACGTTGTTCTCCCTCATGAGCTCCTCCTGCTCCTCTGTGAGGCCCTTTCCCTTTCTCACCTTTTCCATTATTGTAAAGGCGTCCTTATTGGGCACTCCCTTAAGCCTCAGGTAGTTCATTATATCGTCTCTTGTGGATATGGCGTCCTTCATGGTGGCTGTGCCGCTGGTAATAAGCTCCTGGGCATTCCCCAGCCATACGTCTGTGCCGTGGGAGAAGCCCGATATTCTTACAAGGTCGGCAAAGGCCTCCGGCTTTGTGTCATCCAGCATCTGTCTTACGAACTTTGTTCCGAATTCGGGAATTCCGTAGCTTCCGTGGGTGAATCTGTAGTCCGTGTCCTTTATGTCCAGTCCCTCGGTGCCTTTGAATATGCTCATTACCTTATCATCCTTTATGGGAACCGACAGGGGATCCACTCCCGTCATGTCCTGAAGCTGTCTTATCATGGAAGGAGCATCGTGCCCCAGTATGTCCAGCTTCAGAAGATTCTGGTCTATGGAATGATAGTCAAAATGGGTTGTTATTATATCGGATTTCACGTCATTGGCCGGATGCTGCACAGGGCAGAACTCATATATTTCATGGCCCTCGGGCACTATGATGATTCCTCCCGGATGCTGTCCCGAGGTTTTTCTCACTCCCTCGCAGCATGAGGTGAGTCTGTCCAGCTCAAACCTGTTGACGCTTATATTTCTCTCCTCAAAGTACTTGGCCACATATCCGAAGGCTGTCTTGTCCTTTATGGTGCCTATTGTCCCGGCCTTGAACACGTTTTTCTCTCCGAAGATTTCCTCCACGTATTTCTGGGCCGTTCCCTGATATTCTCCCGCGAAGTTGAGATCTATATCAGGCTCCTTGTTGGCCTCGAATCCCAGGAAGGTCTCAAAGGGAATGGTAAATCCCTCCTTGCTGTATGGAGCGCCGCACACCGGACAGTTTTTATCCGGCATATCCACTCCGCAGTCGTACCTTTCCCTGTCCCCCCACTCAAGATGTCTGCACTTGGGACAGAGATAGTGAGGCGGCAGAGGATTTACCTCTGTTATTCCCGACATGGTGGCCGCGAAGGAAGAGCCCACCGATCCTCTGGAGCCTACGAGATATCCGTCCTCAAGGGACTTTTTCACCAGCATTTCGGCAGATCTGTACATTACCGCGTACCCGTTGTCTATTATGGAGTTAAGCTCCTTGTCAAGACGGGCCCTTATTTCATCGGGAAGCGGAGAGCCGTACATGGCTGCCGCCCTTTCCTCGCACGCCCTTCTCAGGTCCTCTTCGGCTCCGTCTATTTTAGGAGGGAATTTTCCCTCAGGCACAGGCATCATTGGCTCTATCATATCGGCTATTTTATTTGTGTTTTCTATAACCACCTTATATGCGGCTTCCTCTCCAAGGTAGCTGAACTCCTCCATCATTTCCTGAGTTGTTCTGAAGTAAAGACCCTCGTCTCCCTCCACGTCCTTAAAGCCCTGGCCCGCCATGAGTATTCTCCTGTAAAGGGCCTCCTCCTCGTCAAAATAGTGAGCGTCGCAGGTGGCCACCACCGGCTTGCCGTACCTTTCTCCCAGTTCCACTATCTTCATGTTGTTTCGCTTCAGCTCTTCCTCATCCTTCACCTTCCCGGCTTCTATGAGGAACCTGTTGTTTATGAGAGGCTGTATCTCCAGGTAATCGTAAAAGTCCGCCAGCCTCTTCATTTCCTCTTCATCCTCGCCTCTCAGGATGGCTCTGTATATTTCCCCGGCTTCACAGGCGGAGCCCACTATCAGCCCTTCCCTGTGGCTGTTCAGCACTGATTTTGGAATTCTGGGCTTTTTATAGAAATATTCCAGGTGAGAAAGAGATACCAGCTTATACAGATTTTTCAGGCCTTCTCTGTTTTTCGCGAATATTATAACGTGATTGGTTCCTCTTTCCTTGTATCTAATGGTGCCATCCTCGTTTATAAGATCCCTGTCCTCAAGAAGATAGCCCTCGCATCCGTACAGTATCTTTATGTCCTTTGCCGCGTGAGAAGCGTCGGGAAAGGCCTGGACAACTCCGTGATCCGTTATGGCCACTGCCCTGTGTCCCCACTTTTCCGCGGTTCTTACCATATTCTTTATGTCGTTAAGCCCGTCCATGGCGCTCATTTTCGTATGAGCGTGAAGCTCGACTCTCTTTTCCGGATAGGTGTCCTCTCTCTCCTGCCGTTCTGTTTTCTCTATGCTCTCCGCCATTACAGCCGTACAGTTATCATACCTGTCCCACTGAGCCTGGCCTTTTATCTTTACCCTGTCTCCTCCGTTGAGATGAGAATTTATATCCTCCCATTTCTCGTTGAGCACAAAGGCTTTTACACATATGCTGGTTCTCTTGTTGGTAAGATAAAGGGTTACCAGCTTGCTGTCGTCCCTTATGGTCCTGTAATCCTTCTTAAAAAGCTCCCCTTCAAAGACAACGGTGCCGCTTTCCGAGTTTATCTCTTCTATTGCCATAGATTCTCCCGCTATGGCTGATCCCATTATTACGTTTCCCTTTACAGGAACGTAAGCCTTCCTTCTTCGGCGCCCTCCGGCTTTTTCCTCCGGCTTTTTCGCCGGCTCCGGAGATATGAAAGCGCGCCGCTCCTCCTGCCCTGCGGCGGCCGCGTTTCTTTCCTTTTCCTCCAGCTTTTTTCCCGCCGCTTTGTAGCCGTCTCTGTTGTTTTCCACAGCCACCCGGACATCCATGCCGAGATCTCTCAGAAGGAGATCGTGAAATTTATCCGCCACCTCTCTGTTGAGGATTTCAACCGAAAGCTCTCCCAGGGCAAAGAGGGTAAGCCTTTTTTCGGAAAGCTCCCACCTGTCTGTGGATATTGTCTTTGTCACATGGGCGTACTTTCCGTTTACTATGTCTATCATATGCCCTATATAAAGCCCGGCGGCCTCGTTTTCCGTCTGTATAATATCCCTGTAGGAAACAATTATCTCCGCCGTCTCCACGCCCTGGATTCTCTGGGCCAGCTCCTCTCTGAACCGCGCCATATCCTCCGCGGGCATGACAAAATTAAGCTCCAGCACAACTGTGAGCTTTTTCTCTTCCCTTGATATCCAGGCGGATTTTACCCGGCAGGAAAGCCTTTCTCTTTCATAATTTCCTATCTTTGAAATATCAATATACTTTTCCAGTATTTCTATCATATTCCTCCGCCATTTTAAAAAGCTCTTCCGCTATATTTTTTTCCTCTACAGTCTTTACTGTTTTTCCCTCCGAAAAAAGAACGCCCTTTCCTCTGCCGCAGGCGACTCCTATGTGGGCGCCCTTTGCCTCTCCCGGTCCGTTTACGGCGCATCCCATAACCGCCACCTTGAGATTCCCCCTTAAATGAAGCCCCCTCAGCTTATTGTCCACCTCGTTTACTATTTTTTCAAGATCAACCTCAGTCCGGCCGCATGTGGGACATGAGATTATCTCCAGCTTTTCCTCTCTCAGTCCGGCCGCTGCGAGAATGTCTTTTGCGAAAAGGACCTCCTCAACGGGATCCGATGTAAGGGAAACCCTCATTGTATCTCCTATTCCCGCCAGAAGAAGGGCTCCTATGCCCACAGCCGACTTTACCTTCCCCCTGGAAGGAGTCCCCGCTTCGGTAACTCCTATGTGAAGGGGATAGTCGCACTGCCTGTCTATGAGAGCATAGGCCCGGTAGTTCATCTTCACGTCTGAGGATTTAAGAGATATTACTATATCCTCAAAGCCGTGTTCCTCCAGCATTCTCACATTCCTTAAAGCGCTTTCGGCAAGAGCATGGGCATTTACCCCGCCGTGTTTTAGAAATATATCTTTTTCAAGAGAGCCGGAGTTTACTCCCACTCTTATGGGAATCCCTCTTTCCCCGGCGGCCGCTGCTATTTTTTCGACTCCCTCCCGGGATCCGATGTTGCCGGGGTTTATTCTGATTTTATCGGCTCCTGCCTCTATGGCTTCCAGAGCCAGCCTGTAGTCAAAATGTATGTCAGCCACCAGAGGTATTCTGATTTTTCTCTTTATTTCCCTTATGGCGGCTGCCGCCTCCATGTCGGGAACCGCCACCCGCACTATCTGACAGCCTGCCTCCTGAAGCCTTTCTATCTGCCTGACCGTTCCTTTAATGTCAGAGGTTTTCGTATTTGTCATGGACTGTATGGACACAGGCTCTCCGCCTCCTATTTTTACGTCTCCGCAGAAAACTTGCTTTTTCATATATCTTCGCCTTACTTTCCTAAGAAAAAACAGGTACTATAAATTTCACTATATCGTTCCATGTGACATATATCATCAGAGCAAAAAGAAGCATTATCCCTATAAAATGTATCTTTCCCTCCATTTCGTCTGTCACCCGCCTTCCCGTTATCTTCCGTATGAGAAGGAACAGCAGTCTTCCTCCGTCAAGAGCAGGAAACGGCAGCATGTTCATTACGGCCAGATTAAGACTGAGAAGAGCCGCCAGATAGACCACGTATATGGTCCCTGCCCTGGCCGTATCGTTTACGGCGTATACTATTCCCACAGGGCCGCTCAGCTCGCTGACCGATACATCCCCTGTAAAAAGCTGCCTGATAATATCATACATCATCACAGCCATGGCTCCGGTATTTTCAACTCCGCCTTTTACAGCGGGAAGTATCCTGTGTTCAACCGCGGGAGATACTCCTATTTTATTTCTTCCGGCCTCCTCATCGTACTCAAGCTCCGAGGTGAGCGTTATCTCCCTTCCGTCTCTTATGAGGGTAAGCTCCACACTTTCCTCATCGCTTCCTCCTACGGTGGTGAGAACATCGTTCCACTCCTCTATTTTCTCTCCGTCTACCGCCTCTATCCGGTCCCCCGGTTCTACTCCCGCTTCATAGGCAGGAGATCCCTCAAGGACCGTGTCCACTGTAGTTGTCGCCTGGCCCGACCAGAGAGCTATGGCTATGAGAAGAACTGTGGCGGTCAGAAGATTCATAAAGGACCCCGCGGCCAGAATCAGGGCTCTCTTCCAGGCCGGCTTGTTGTTAAAGGCCCTTTCATCCTCAGAATCCTCGTCCTCCCCTTCCATGGCGCAGTATCCGCCTATGGGAAATATTCTCAGGGAATATCGCGTCTCGCCCTTCTGTCTGCTTATAACGGCAGGCCCCATTCCTATGGCAAACTCGTTTACCTTCACTCCGCAGGCCTTCGCCACAATAAAGTGACCCAGCTCATGTACGAATATGAGCAGACAGAATATTATTACAGCATATATAAGCGTCATGGTTTTCCTCCTGTTATATCATGTTTCTCACTTTTTCCCTTATCCTCATGTCCTCTTCAATAATCCCCTCTATATCAAGTCCGTATTCAGGCACATGCTCGTTCATTACTCTTTCCAGCGTATCCTGTATGTCCGTAAAGGATATTCTCTCCTCAAGAAAGGCTTCGGCGAGAACCTCGTTGGCTCCGTTGAGAGCCACAGGCCAGCTGCCTCCCCTTCTTCCCGCTTCATATGCCATGTCAACGGTTTTGAAAACCTCTCTGTCAACCTGACAGAAGGTCATTTTTCCTACTGAAAAAAAGTCCAGCCTCTTTACCAGCCCCGACAGGTCGAGCCTTTTGGGATATGAAAGAGCGTAAGCTATGGGGATTCTCATATCAGCCGCGCCCATCTGTCCTATTACCGATCCGTCTGTGTACTCTACCGCCGAATGGAGAACGCTTTCCGGATGTATGACAACGTCTATTTTCTCAAATGGCATATCAAAAAGCCATCTGGCTTCTATAACCTCAAGACCCTTGTTCATCATGGTAGCCGAATCCACCGTTATCTTTTTTCCCATGGACCAGTTGGGATGAGACAGAGCCTCTTTAAGAGTCACGCCTTCAAGCTGCCTTCTCGTATACCCTCTGAACGGACCGCCTGAAGCAGTAAGCACCAGCCGTCTGACGTCTTCTCTCCTTTCCTTCCGGAGGCATTGAAACAGGGCGCTGTGCTCGCTGTCAACGGGAAGGAGCCTCGCCCCGTTCTCCCTTACGGCCTTCATAACAGCTTCTCCTCCCGCCACGAGAGTCTCCTTATTGGCAAAGGCGATATCCTTTCCCTTTTCAGCCGCCGCCACGGTGGGCTCAAGGCCTATCATACCCATGAGGCCGTTTACCACCGTATGACACCCCTCCAGAGCTGCCAGGGTCTTCAGACCTTCTCTGCCCCAGAACACCTCAAGGTTTCTGTATTTCTTCTGTATTCTCACAGCCTCTTTTTCATCGGCCACAGATACGGCCTCCGGAGAAAAGCTTTCTATCTGCCTTTCCAGAAGCTCCGTTCTTTTGCCGCAGGAAAGGGCCGCGGCCTTGAATTTCCCCGGGCTGTGCTTTATTATATCCAGGGTCTGTGTTCCTATGGACCCTGTACTTCCAAGGACCGATATCCTTTTCATATTAAGTCTCCAAAACAACCTTTAAGGCATGTAGCCTATAACCAGCATTATGTAGTAGTATACCATGGGACCTGTAAAGAGCACGCTGTCAAATCTGTCAAGAATTCCTCCGTGTCCCGGTATGAGATTTCCGTAATCCTTTATTCCCATCTTTCTCTTAAATATGGAAGCCGTCAGATCTCCCAGCTGAGATATGATTCCTCCCAGCGCGCCTATTACAAGGCAGTGGATAAGAGCCTCCGGCATAAATATATATCCGAATACGCCGCTTAATACAACGCTGCCCAGTATACCTCCCACTGAGCCTTCCACGGTCTTTTTAGGACTTATGGAAGGGCAGAGCTTGTGCTTTCCCAGAAGGTATCCGCTGAAGTATGCCATTATGTCGGTTCCGAAGGCCGTTATCACTATAAGCCACACCATGATGCCGTATGGTCCCGACTGCTCCACAAGGGTTACGTGGAAGGAAAAGAACACTACATAAAAAACTCCTGTAACGGTAGCCATGGCGTCCTCCAGCTTCCTGTGATCTATGTTGAAAAGATACAGAAGGCTTACTACCACAACGCCGAAAAACCAGAGCATATACCACTCGTATTTTTCGGCCAGAAGATTTATCACGTAAAGAGCCGCCGCTGACAGACAGCCTATTATAAAGCTGGGCTTTACGCCCATTTTCTCAAATCCGCTGTAAAATTCCCTTACTCCCATTATGCCTATTACAAAGCACGCCGCCAGGAGCACGTAGCCTCCCAGGTAGAGTATCACCAGAAGCGGCAGCATAATAAGGCCTGATAAGATTCTCGTCTTCATACTTTTACCTTCCTCCGAACCTTCTGTCTCTGCTCTGATATTCAGCTATGGCCCTTTCATACTCCTCGGGAGTAAAGTCAGGCCATAAAACATCGGAAAACACCAGCTCACTGTAGGCTCCCTGCCACAGCAGAAAATTTGACAGCCTCATCTCTCCGCTGGTTCTTATTATAAGCTCAGGGTCGGGAGAAAATCCGTCGTGAAGCCTTCCCGTGAAAAGCTCTTCTCCTATGGCCTCCTCAGTCACATCGCCGGGCTCCATGTCTCCCCGCCTGATTTTTTCTCCTATGGCCTCCACAGCCCTTCTTATTTCGTCTCTGCCTCCATAGTTTAAGGCTATGTTAAACTGAAGTCCCGTGTTGTTTTCCGTCTCCTTCAGGGTCCTCTCAAGACTCCTTACGGCGTCAGCCGGAAGACTGCTGTAGTCTCCCAGCACCTTTACCCTTACGTTATTTTCCACAAGCTCTTTCAGATCGCTGTTGACATAGGTAACAAGGAGCTTGAATATGCCCGTCACCTCCGCCAGGGATCTTTTCCAGTTTTCCGTGGAAAAGGCGTAAACCGTAAGATACTTTATTCCCAGCTTGTCGGAATGATCCACTATTTTCTTCATGGCCTTCATCCCCGCGTTATGTCCCGCCAGACGGGGCAGACCCTTTTTTTTGGCCCATCTTCCGTTGCCATCCATTATTACGGCCACATGAAGGGGCATCCTTTCCCTGTCCAGTATTAAATCCGTCATTATAAATACCTGCATCCTATAAATAGATGTGACTTCAGCCACATCTATTTACCTTTTATTTTAAGCTTCTTACTTTTAAACTTCCATTATTTCCTTTTCCTTCTGAGCCACTATTTCGTCGATATC
>DVMP01000088.1 GCA_018714925.1 Candidatus Allocopromorpha excrementigallinarum | reverse complement strand
AAGGAGGTTATGGAGTCTGAGATTCCCGTGCTTATTGATTTCTGGGCTCCGTGGTGCGGTCCGTGCCAGATGCAGGGTCCTGTAATGGAAGAAATTGCCGGAGAAAGAGACGATATTAAAGTGGGAAAGGTAAATGTGGACGAGGAGCAGGCTCTGGCGGTTAAATACGGCATTTCAAGCATACCTACTCTTATCTATTTCAAGGATGGGAAAAATGCCCAAACTCTGGTAGGACTGAGAACAAAGGAGCAGATATTTTCAGGCCTGGGAATTTAGTAAAAAAATAAAAAATTCTCTTGATAAGCTCCGGTAATTGTGGTATAGTAAGCGGTGCAGTAAAGAAGAAGTTATCCGCTTCTCACCTGACGGCGGCGGCTGTTCAGGTAAATAATGCACCTTTGTCAGGATGCCGGAGGCGAATTATTCTGGAAAGGATGATGTTGAATGGAAGCGGATATATGTATCCGCTTTTTTATGTGAACAGAAAAGTTTTGGAGGTACGGTAAAATCAGCAGAGAAGCGATGATAAACGAAGAAATTCGTGCGAAGGAACTGAGGGTCATAGACACCGATGGAAATCAGCTGGGAATTATGAGCAGAAGCAAGGCCCTGGAGCTGTCGGAGGAGAAAAAACTGGATCTGGTATGTATAGCGCCCAAGGCAAATCCGCCTGTCTGCAAGATACTGGATTACGGAAAATACAAGTATGAGCTTCAGAAGAAGGAAAAGGAAGCGAAAAAGAAACAGAAAACCACCCAGGTTAAGGAAATAAGGCTCTCGACCTTTATAGAGGACCACGACATAATGGTAAAGGCCAAGACGGGTTCCAAGTTTTTAAAGGATGGAGATAAGCTCAAGGTAAGCCTGCGCTTCAGAGGAAGAGAGAAGGACTACGTGGCCAGGGGTATGGAGGTTATGGATAAATTCGCAGAGGCCGTATCAGATGTGGGAAGCGTAGACAAAAAACCTAACTTTGAAGGAAGAAGTCTTACGATGATCCTTACACCGAAAACCGATAAATAAGCAATATTATATAACAACAGGAGGAAGACAAGCCATGGCAAAACAAAAAATGAAGTCTCATAGAGGCGCGTGTAAAAGATTTAAAATAACAGGTTCGGGAAAAGTAAAGAGAAATAAAGCCTATAAGAGCCATATTCTTACGAAGAAGAGCCAGAAACGTAAAAGAGGGCTCAGAAAGCCTACAACTTTAACGAGCGCGGATCTCAAGAGAATCAAAGCGGTATTAAGTAAATAAGGAGGCAGAGAAAATGGCAAGAGTTAAAAAGGGTTTAAACGCACATAAGAGACATAAAAAAATTCTGAAGATGGCAAAGGGCTATTACGGAGCGAAGAGCAAGACCTACAGAGCGGCAAAGCCGGCTACAATGAGGGCTCTCCGTTCAGCCTACGTAGGAAGAAAGAACAAGAAGAGAGAATACAGAAAGCTCTGGATAGCGAGAATAAATGCGGCTGCCAGAATGAACGACATATCCTACAGCAGACTTATGAACGGCCTTAAAAAGTCAAATATACAGATAAACAGAAAAATGCTTTCGGAAATGGCAATACACGATCCGGCTGCCTTTAAGCAGCTCTGTGAAAGAGCCAAGAGCGCTCTTTAGCCGGCAAAGATAAATAAAAGAAGGCGGACATGACGGTAACCGGAAGGAAACAATACCTTTCGGCTGCCGTCTTTTTGTTTTTGCCTCTCCTTCATATTGTGACAAATTGCGATAAGAATAAAGTATATAATCATAATCAGCGTCCAGGGAGAACGGAGGATGAGCATGATAGTATACGGAGATATTCTCTTCGTGGAGAATTTCATAACAGGCGCCGCCCTTATTTACATATCATCCATGATTTTCGGAGAAAGCTTTGACTCGGTAAGGAAAAAGGGCAGACTTGCTATAGGCGGATTCATGTGCGGAGCGTTCTCTCTGACGGTTTTTCTGCCTCTCAAGGGGGCTGTGATAATGGCTCTTGAGGCAGCTTTCGCCATACTTGTCTGTCTGGAGGTCTTCGGAAGGGACAGAGTGCTTTTGAGAGCTCTCAGTCTGGTGCTCACCACCTGCTTTGCAGGAGGCATGATTATGGCTCTTCTTCTGGCTTCGGGAAGCAGGGGGATTTACACTGCCGCGGGGATATATACAGGTGAAATGAAAGCGTCGCTTCTGGCGGTCTTTTTTTGTCTGGCTGCCGTGACCATGAGGCAGATAATAAAGACGGTTTCCAGAAAGAAGTTTCAGAAGGAGCATTTCGTCATAGCCGTAATCCGACAGGGTGAAAAGAGCATAGAGACGCGGGCCTTTCTTGATACGGGAAACGATCTGAGGGAGCCTGTCAGCGGCAGACCGGTGGCTATAGCGTGCAGGGCTCTCTGGAGTCAGATGGAGGAAGGAGAATTTATAAAGGAGGAAAGAATGGCGCTGGTGCCGTATGATTCTCTGGGAAGAAAAGGAATAATTCAGGCGGTAAGAGTGGACGATATTGTAACGGAGGGAAAGGCTGTGGGGAGCTGCTTTATAGGAAAGGGAGAAACGGTGGCGGATTTCGGAGGAAGGGGCAGCGAGGAATTTCAGCTGCTGCTTTCAAGGTATATGGCCGATGTAAAACTGTGAAAGGGGAAGGTGCGTGATGCTGAAGAGTATTATAAGGAGATGGTATGTATACGCTGTAAGAAGGCTTTTGAAGAGAGGCCGGAAAAAAGCGGGAAGAGTTATGTACATAGGGGGCAGCGACACTCTGCCTCCGCCGCTTTCCCCCGAGGAGGAGCAGAATGCTGTGAAAAGATTTATGGAGGGCAGCAAAAGGGACAGAGATCTTCTCATAGAGCATAATCTCAGACTGGTGGTTTATATAGCCAGAAAATTCGAAAGCGCGGGAATAAACGTAGAGGATCTTATTTCAATAGGAACCATCGGACTCATAAAAGCGGTAAATACCTTTAAAATCGAAAAAAACATCAAGCTGGCCACATACGCCTCAAGGTGCATTGAAAATGAAATACTCATGTATTTGAGGCGCAATAATAAGACTAAGGGAGAGGTGTCTCTGGATGAGCCCCTTAACGTAGACTGGGATGGAAACGAGCTTCTGCTTTCGGATATTCTAGGAACGGAAAGCGACGAGGTTTACGGTCATATAGAAGAAGAGGTTAACAGAAAGCTGCTGGTCTATGCCATGGGGAAGCTTTCCCTTAAGGAGAGAGAAATCGTTGAGATGAGGTTCGGTCTTGCGGGCTTCAGGGAGATGACCCAGAAGGAAGTGGCTGACATGATGGGAATATCTCAGTCTTATATTTCACGTCTTGAGAAAAAGATAATAGGAAGACTGCGGAAGGAAATAAGAAAATTGGGATGAAAAAATTTCCTGGATTTTCATACAAAACCGCAAAATTCTATTGAAATATCGGGAAACCTGTTGTATCATAAAACTCAACGTGAATAAATATGCTGATAGATTCATAAAAATACAAAATTCCGCCGGTCAAAGGGCTGCGCTGAAATTTTGGAAAGGTGCGGAGGAAAAATGCCATACAAAGTTTTTATTGACGGAGAGGAAGGTACTACGGGGCTGAAGATAAACGAGTATTTCAGAACCAGAGACAATATAGAGCTTCTTCATATAGACCGGGAGAAGAGAAAGGATCCCGAAGAGCGGCTGAGGCTCATAAAGAAAGCCGATGTTTCCTTTCTGTGTCTTCCCGACGCGGCATCAAGGGAAATCGCCGCGGCGGCGCCCGGAGAATGCAGAATACTCGACACATCTACAGCTCACAGAACATCGCCTCAGTGGGTCTACGGAATGCCTGAGCTGTGTGAGAGTCAGAGAGAAAAAATAAGGGAAAGCAGCAGAGTCGCTGTTCCGGGCTGTCACGCTACAGGTGTGATACTCCTTATTAAGCCCCTTCTTGACGAAGGGATGCTTTCAGAGGATTATCCCTTTTCCGCCTTTTCAATAACAGGCTACAGCGGCGGAGGAAAAAAGATGATAGCCGAATACAGAAATGAGGACAGACAGACAAAGCCGGAGAAGGAGGATCCTCTCAAGAGCCCGAGACAGTACGGGATAACACAGCATCATAAGCATCTGCCGGAGATAATGAAGGCCACGGGTCTTTCCGCGCTGCCGTCCTTTATACCTGTAGTGGCTGATTATTACAGCGGCATGGAGGTTATAGTCCCCATAAAGGCAGACATGCTGAAAACAGGAGGAAGGGAGCCTCTGGCGGCGGTGAGGGAGCTGTTCAGGGAGCGATACATAAATGAGCCTATGGTAAGAGTGACGGAAAAGATGGATGACGGAGGGTTTATAGCGGCGGGAAGGCTGGCTGAAACCAACAGACTTGAAATATCCGCAGAGGGAAATGAGGAAAATATAATACTTACCGCCACCTATGACAACCTTGGAAAGGGAGCCTCGGGAGCGGCGGTACAGAATATGAACATAATGCTCGGTATAGATGAAGAGAAAGGGCTGGTTTAGCAATGAACAATGAACACAAAGAGAATACGGGCTTTGAAATAAAAGCAGCGGAGGGAGGCGTATGCGCTCCCAAAGGGTTTACGGCGGCAGGGATATCCTGCGGAATAAAAAACAATGAAAGCAAGGACCTGGCTCTCATTGCCGGAGACTGTCTGTGCGCCGCCGCGGCCGTATACACCTCCAACAAGGTGAAGGGCGCGCCTCTTGAGGTGACGAGAAGGAATATAGCCGACGGAAGAGCGCAGGCTGTAATATGCAACAGCGGCAACGCCAATACATGTGCTCCCGGCGGAGAAAAGCTGGCGGAGGATGTGTGCGCGCTTACGGCGGAGGCCCTGGGAATAAAAAAGGAAGACGTAGTGGTGAGCTCCACGGGAGTAATAGGTCAGGAGCTTTCTCTCGAGCCCTTTAAGGAGGGAATACCAAGGCTTAAGGAAGGCCTTGGAAAGGAAGGAGGAAAGGACGCGGCTGAAGCGATACTGACTACAGATACCAGAAGAAAATCCATCGCCGTGGAGTTTAACGCGGGAGGAAAGGTATGCAGGATGGGAGGTATGGCAAAGGGAAGCGGCATGATAAACCCTAATATGGCCACCATGCTTTCCTTTATAACAACAGACGCGGATATTTCTCCCCAGCTGCTTCAGAGGGCGCTGTCGGAAACGGTAAAGGATTCTTTTAACCAGATCAGTGTGGATGGAGATACATCCACCAACGACATGGTGGTAATACTGGCCTCGGGAAGAGCGGGCAACAGCATTATAGAAAAAGAAGGAAAGGATTTTGACGTTTTTTCCTCAGCCTTAAGGGAGGTTTCCGTGTTTCTGTCCAGGGAGCTGGCAAGAGACGGAGAGGGAGCCACGAAGCTTATAGAGTGTCTTGTTGAAAACGCTCCCGACAGGGAGATGGCGAGAGCTGTCAGCAAAAGCGTCATATCGTCGGATCTTTTAAAGGCGGCCGTGTTCGGAGAGGACGCCAACTGGGGAAGGGTACTCTGCGCCATAGGATATACCGAAGGTGATTTCAGCGTGGAAAACATAGACGTGGATATGGAGTCCTCCAGGGGGAGGGTCACAGTGTGCCGGGAATCGAGACATAAAGAGTACAGCGAGGAAAAGGCCGCTGAGGTCCTGTCGGCAGACGAGATAAAAATAAGGGTGAACATGAATCAGGGATCAGAAAGCGCTTCAGCATGGGGCTGTGATCTTTCATATGATTATGTAAGGATAAACGGAGATTACAGAACATAATTTCGCGGAAAGGAACGGAGCAGAAATGGTAAGTCAGAAATACCTGGACAAGGCAGAGGTTTTAATAGAAGCTCTTCCGTATATTCAGAGATTTAACAGAAAGATAATAGTGATAAAATACGGCGGAAGCGCCATGACGGACGAGGAGCTTAAAAAAAATGTCATAGAAGACGTGGTGCTTCTCAAGCTGGTAGGCTTTAAGCCTGTTATAGTACACGGCGGAGGCAGAGAAATAAGCAGATGGGTGGACAAGGCAGGCATGGAAACCAGCTTTATAGACGGCTTCAGAGTAACTGACGAGGGGACAATGGAACTGGCTGAAATGGTTCTCGCCAGGGTTAATCAGGAGCTTGTGGCAAAGGTTCAGTCTCTTGGTGTAAAAGCCGCGGGAATAAGCGGAAAGGACGGAGGCCTTCTTACAGTTGAGAAGAAGCTGCCGGGAGGAAAGGACATAGGATTTGTGGGAACCGTGTCAAAGGTGGACACAAAGATAATAACGGATCTTCTGGAAAAGGATTTCCTGCCTGTGGTTTTTCCGGTAGGAATGGATGAGGAATTCAATACCTATAATATAAACGCCGACGAGGCTGCCGGCGCCATAGCCACGGCTTTAAAGGCGGAGAAGCTGGCATATCTTTCCGATGTTGAGGGAGTAAGGAGCAATCCTGATGATCCCGAATCCGTAATAGCGGAGCTCTATATAGATGAAGCGAGGGAGCTCATAGACAGAGGCATAATATCGGGAGGTATGCTGCCGAAAATAGAAAACTGCATAGACGCCATAAACAAAGGCGTTTCGAGAGTTCATATAATGGATGGAAGAATACCCCACAGTCTGCTCCTGGAAATATTCACCAACAAGGGAATAGGAACAGCAATACTTACGGAAAGCGAGGAAAAATTCTGGAATGAACATCACTGAAATAAAGAAGCTGGATAAAGAGAGAATAGTGCCTACATATGCCAGGTACGATATGGTGGCGGAAAAAGGAGCGGGAGCCTGCTGCTGGTCAAAGGAAGGGAAAAAATACATTGATTTTACAGCGGGAATAGGAGTAAACTGCCTGGGATTCTGCGACAGAGGATGGATAGAAGCGGTAACAGAGCAGCTGGGAAAGCTTCAGCATGTGTCCAATCTGTTTTATACAGAGCCTCAGGTAAAGGTTGCCGAAATGCTTACGGAAAGAAGCGGTATGGCCAAGGTGTTTTTCGGAAACTCCGGGGCGGAGGCCAATGAGGCGGCCATAAAGACAGCGAGAAAATACGGCTTTATGAAAAAGGGTGAAAAGGCATATAAGATAATAACTCTGGAAAACTCCTTTCACGGAAGAACCATGGCGGCCATAACAGCGACGGGGCAGGAGCACTATCACAAGTTTTTTACTCCTTTTCTGGAGGGCTTTGAATATTGTCCCGCCAATGACGGGGAAGCCATGGAAAGGCTGGCAGACGAAAACACATGCGCCATTATGATGGAGATGGTTCAGGGGGAGGGGGGCGTAGTTCCTCTCGAAGCCGAGTTCGTTAAAAAAGCTGAGAAAATATGCCGTGAAAAGGGAATACTTCTCATAGCGGACGAGGTGCAGACAGGAATAGGCAGAACAGGAAAGCTTTTTGCCTATGAGCACTTCGGAATACAGCCTGATATAGTAACCTTCGCCAAGGGAATCGGCGGAGGCCTTCCTATAGGAGGAGCGCTTTTCGGAGAAAAATGCTGCGATACTCTTCAGCCGGGAGATCACGGGACTACCTACGGAGGAAATCCCGTGGCCTGCGCGGGAGCAGTGGAGGTGCTGAAGAGAATGGACGGAGCCTTCCTGGCGGAGGTTGAAAAAAAGGGAAGCTATATAAAAGAGAAGCTTCAGGCCATTCCCAAGGTAAAGAAGGTAACGGGAATGGGAATGATGCTGGGAGTGGAGATAGAAGGGAAAAAGGCGGCCGACGCGGTGGCCGAGTCTCTTGAAAAGGGACTTATGATACTGACGGCCAAGGACAGAGTAAGACTGCTCCCTCCGCTGACAATTACTTTTGAGGAAATAGATGAGGGAATTGAAATTTTAAAAAGCGTTCTTAAATGAAAAGCGGAATAAAACCTTGCTGAAATGCACATAAATATATTACGGCATCCATAGCTGACATAAGGGGAGCAAAAGGGATGTGAGGATAAGGATTTATGGCCAGCAAGGTTGAAATCTGCGGAGTCAATACTTCAAAACTGCCCAGATACAAGGACAGAGAAATGCAGGAAATGCTTTCGGCAGTGAAAGCGGGAGATAAGGAGGCGAGAGACGAGTTCATAAGAGGAAATCTCAGGCTTGTGCTAAGTGTGATTCAGAAGTTTTCAGGGAGAGGAGAAAATCCCGACGATCTTTTTCAGGTGGGCTGTGTGGGACTTATAAAAGCTCTGGATAATTTCGACATGTCTCACGGAGTGAAATTCAGCACATACGCTGTTCCCATGATAATAGGCGAGGTGAGAAGATACCTGAGGGACAACAACAGTATACGTGTTTCAAGATCCATAAGGGATACGGCATACAGAGCTCTTGTAGCCAGGGAGAAGCTGGGAAGAGAGCTTCAGAGGGAGGCTACCGTAGAGGAGGTGGCAAAGGAGCTGAGCCTGAGAAAGGAAGAGGTGGTAATGGCTCTCGACGCCATACAGGATCCCGTATCACTCTTTGAGCCTGTGTTTAACGATGAAGGAGATCCCATATACGTGATGGATCAGATAAGGGATATGAAAAATACAGACGCCAGGTGGATAGAGAATCTGTCCCTGTCAGAGGCCATGAAAAAGCTGACGCCCAGGGAGCAGAATATACTTACCATGAGATTTTTCGAAGGCAAAACTCAGATGGAGGTGGCGGAGGAAATATCCATAAGCCAGGCGCAGGTATCAAGGCTTGAGAAAAACGCCCTCAATTATATGAAAAAATACGTATGATTCAAAGGATGTTCCCGGACCCTGCTGAGGGAGGGGAACATTTTTTGTGTACAAAAAAGATAAAATAAGATATAATAAACGGAAAACACTTAAAATACAAAAATATGTGATATGATAAGCAGTATTGTGATGTCGGCGATATATTCAGGAGCGAATACATGATACTTGAAAAAAACAGTAATTTCGAAGTCAATGAGTCTATGATACCTCCCCAGATGAGCGTGACCATAGATGACGCCAGGGAGCTTGTTAAAACATTTGTTGATCTTCGGATGAGATACCACGCTGCAATTAAGGAGGTCAGCACAAAGCTTGAGGTTCTGGACAATGAGTTCAGCGTCAAGCACGATTATAATCCCATACACCATATGGAGTGCAGGCTTAAGACCATAGACAGCATAATGGAGAAAATAAAGAGGAAGGGCTGGCCTCAGGAAATAGAATCGGTCTATAAGATAACCGACTTTGCGGGAGTAAGAGTCGTGTGCAACTACATGAGCGATATCTATACCGTTGAGGACAGTCTTTTAAGGCAGGATGATATAAAGCTTCTGAAAAGAAAGGATTATATAAAGAACCCTAAGGAGAGCGGATACCGCAGTCTTCATCTTGTAGTTGAGGTTCCCATCTTCCTTTCGGACAGAACCTATAATATGCCGGTGGAAATACAGATAAGAACCATAGCCATGGACACATGGGCCAGTCTTGAGCATGAGCTGAAATACAAAAGCAGCAGGGAAATGCCCGGATATGTGGTTCAGGAGCTTAAAAACTGCGCCAAATCCATGGCGGAAATAGACGCCACCATGGAGAGGATACATAAGATGCTTTAGAGGGGTAGGAAAACAGAATAAAAAGACAGGAGAAGAGGTAAATGAAGAAGAAACTGGGAATAATACTGGTAATGATTATGGCTGCGGCGGGACTTTCATCCTGCACATCCTCCATGTCCTACAGCGACTACGATTTTGACGAGTACATGGAGGTGGGGGAATACAAAGGTCTTGATGTGGCGCCCTACACTGTTACCGTCAGCAACGAGGATCTCTACACGGAAATAGAAAACAGGCTTCAGGCGGCGGCTGAGACGACGGACCTGGAGGAGGGAGCCGCTGTTGAGGAGGGAGACACCCTTAATATAGATTATGTGGGGAAAATAGACGGTAAAGCCTTTGACAACGGGTCCGCGGAAGGAGCCTCTCTTCAGATAGGCAGCAACAGCTTTATAGACGGCTTTGAGGACGGCCTTATAGGAAAGACAATAGGAAGCGAAGCGGTTCTCAATCTGACCTTCCCTGAGGACTATCAGGAGGAATCACTTCAGGGAAAGGACGTTGAGTTTACCGTAACCATAAATTCGGGAACAAGAGAGGAGGTTCCTGATTATAATCTGGAATTTGTCCAGGAGAACAGCGATTACGAAACAATGGACGAATATGAGGCAGCCGTCAGGGAAGACGTTTACGCCCAGAAGGAGGAGGAAGCCGTAAACACCCAGAAGACAACTCTCTGGTCGGAGGCCCTGGACAATACCGAAATGAAAAAATATCCCGACAGAGAGCTTGACCACTATATTGAGTTTAACAGCGATCAGATAGACGACATGGCTTCATCCTACGGCATGAGCAGAGAGGATGTTCTGGCAAGCTACGAGTTTGGAGACGAGGAGGAATTCGCGGCGGTCAATGAAGACAGCAGCAAGCTCAGGGTAAAGCAGGAAATGCTCATAGAGTATATAGCCGACAAGGAAGGCATAACCTATACGGATGAGGAAAGTCAGGAGCTCATATCCTCCTTTGAGCAGCAGGGATATAATGAGTCGGCCATAGAAAGGCAGACGGGACGAACTATGGAGGACTATGTGAGAATTGAGCTTTTATACGGCAAGGTACTTGACTTTCTCCTTGAAAACGCCAATATAACAGAGGAGGCGGCCGATAATCAGCAGTAAAGAGCGGCAGCCCATGTATACAATATAGAATAGCGTATTTATTGAAATGAACCGCGGTATGTGCTATCATTTGAACGTTGTTTGACTGATAGACTCCGCGGTTTGTCAGCGTCAGGGGAGAAACGGCCGATATCCTCTGAGAGGAAGGAGAGAAAAGCATGGGAAGTATTACCGCGATTTTAAAAACAGTAGATGATTTTGTGTGGGGAGTTCCGCTGATAGTTCTCATAATGGGAACGGGAATCTACCTTACCGTAAGGCTGGGTATCCTTCAGTTCAGAAAGCTGGGGAAGGCCTTTAAATACATGGTGAAAAACGAGGAGGGCGCCGAGGGAGAGGTGTCCAGCTTCGGAGCGCTCTGTACCGCCATGGCCGCCACCATAGGAACGGGAAATATTGTAGGAGTGGCCACGGCTATTGTTACGGGAGGTCCGGGAGCTCTTTTCTGGATGGTAATCGCCGCCTGCTTCGGAATGGCTACTAAGTATTCGGAAGGACTTCTGGCGGTAAAATTCAGAGGGGACAGAGGAAACGGAAGATTCCTGGGAGGACCCTTCTACTACATAGAAAAGGGAATGGGCAAAAACTGGAGATGGCTCGGAAAGCTTTTCGCTGTATTCGCTGTCTGCGCCGGCCTCATGGGAATAGGAACCATAACTCAGGTAAACGGAATAGCCTCCGCCACAGAGGGGTTCTTTGATCCGGGACGTGAAAACACGGTGACTGTATTTGGTATGGAATATACTGTGACGACTGTGGTGACGGCTTTTGTTGTAGCTTTTTTTACTGCCCTGGTGGTAATAGGAGGGCTTAAACGAATAGCCAGCGTGTCCTCAATAATAGTTCCTTTTATGGCCATAGCCTATGTGGCGGTATGTATAAGCATAATAATATATCATATAGACGCGATACCGGGAGTTATCGCTGAGGTGGTTCAGGGAGCCTTCGGTCTCAGAGCGGCAGCGGGAGGAGCCCTCGGGTCAATGATGATGGCCATGCAGATGGGAGTGGCCAGAGGCATATTCTCCAATGAGGCAGGCCTGGGAAGCGCGCCTATAGCGGCAGCGGCGGCAAGAACCAACGAGCCTGTAAGACAGGGGCTTGTATCAATGACGGGAACCTTTGTGGACACCATAGTGGTATGTACCATGACGGGACTTACCATACTGGTGACCGGAGCCTACGATGTAGCCGTGGAAAAAAATCTTGAGGGCGTTGAGGTAACCTCTCAGGCGTTTACCGCGGGGCTTCCGTGGGCGGATGGAGTGGGACCGGCGGTCCTTATGACAGCTCTTGCCTTTTTCGCATTTACCACCATACTCGGATGGGACTATTACAGCGAGAGATGCCTTGAGTATCTTTCCGGAGGAAACATGACGGCTGTAAAGGTGTTCCGATGGCTTTACATTCTGGCTGTTCTCATAGGGCCTTTTATGACGGTTTCCGCAGTATGGACCATAGCGGACATATTTAACGGTCTCATGGCCATACCTAATCTCATAGCGCTTCTCACTCTCAGCGGTATAATAGCCTACGAGACGAAAAGCTATTTCCGCCGTCTTGATTCCGGAAAAATAAAGGAATGGTAATAAAAAACAGCGTTTTTTCCGCTTTCGCGGGGAGAGCGCTTTTATTTTCCCATAAAGGGTCTACAGAGCTGCGTACCGGCATATAATCAACTGTAAAACAATTTGTCCAAACAACGAGGGAAAAGGGGGAGCGAAGATGCTTAATACTGAAGACATAAGAAACAAGGAGGTAATAAATATATATGACGGAAAGAGCATGGGATTTGTCAGTGATATTGAGATAAACCTTAAGGAGGGAAGAATAGACGGAATAGTCATTCCCGGGGACAGGGGATTTATGAAGCTCTTTGGAAAGGAAACAGGGGATTATGTGATAAAGTGGAAGCACGTGAAGACCATAGGAGAGGATGTAATCCTCGTCGATGTACCACCTGTAGTGGAGTGACATGTAATTTTTCCGAAGGTATTGGCAATAACCACAATATGTAGTAAAATCATAGTATACTGTTTATTTTCACCTGTTAAGGAGGTTCGAAATGAAATGCCCGTACTGTGAAAACGATGACAGCAAGGTTATAGACTCCAGGCATACGGAGGATGGACATGCCATAAGGCGCCGTCGGGAATGCGAGGCCTGCGGGAGGCGTTTTACAACCTATGAAAAGGTTGAGGAAATGATCCTCATGGTAATAAAAAGAGACGGAAGAAGAGAGGCCTTTGACAGAAACAAGCTGCTCAACGGCATTATAAGAGCCTGTGAAAAGAGGCCTGTATCTCTGGCCGAAATGGAGAAGATCGTGGAGGAGATCGAAAGAGGCCTCAATAATATGATGGAAAAAGAGGTGGAGAGCACCTTTATAGGCGAGCTTGTAATGGAAAGACTGAAGGAGGTAGACGAGGTGGCATATGTCAGGTTCGCCTCAGTCTACAGACAGTTTACGGATATTAACACCTTTGTGTCTGAGATAGAGAAGCTGCTTACAAATAAAAAGAAGACTGATTGAGGGAGAAATATGAAGGACGTATTCAGAATAGCCATAGACGGTCCCAGCGGAGCGGGAAAAAGCACCATAGCCAGGGAGGTGGCGGCCCGTCTTAAAATAGACTACATTGATACGGGAGCCATGTACAGGGCTGTAGGGTACAAAATGAAAAAGCTGGGAATAAAGGCTGAGGATGAGGACAAGGTGGCCGGGATGCTTGAAGATACAGACATAGATTTTACTGATGGAAATATCATCCTTGACGGAGAAATAGTGAACAGCAAAATAAGAACTTCGGAAATATCGGAGGCGGCTTCGGCAGTATCGGCTCTTCCCCCTGTAAGAGAAAAGCTGGTGCAGCTTCAGCGGGAAATGGGAAACAGAAAGAGCGTGATAATGGATGGACGCGATATCGGCACCAATGTTCTCAAAGACGCGGAGTATAAATTTTTTCTTACGGCAGAGCCTGAGGAGCGGGCTGAAAGACGCTATAAGGAAATGCTGGAAAAGGGAGAGCAGGTTTCCTACCGGCAGGTTCTTGAGGATATAAAAAAGAGGGATTACAACGACACCACAAGGAAGATGAATCCCCTGAGAAAGGCGGACGACGCCGTGGAACTGGACACAAGCGGGATGACCGTTGAAGAGGTTGTGAAAGAGGTTTTAAACAATATAA
>DVMP01000087.1 GCA_018714925.1 Candidatus Allocopromorpha excrementigallinarum | reverse complement strand
AAAGCTTTTTTCCGCCTTCTGCTCTGTCCTTTTCACCTTACTGCTTGGGGTTTTAAACCAGCTCCAGGAAAACCATCTCAGCGTTGTCTCCCTGCCTTGGTCCCAGCTTGAGTATTCTCGTGTATCCGCCCTGTCTGTCTTCATAGTTAGGGGCGATCTCGTCAAAGAGCTTTGATACTACTGTTTCATCGTAAACATATGCCAATACCTGACGTCTCGCGTGAAGGTCGCCGCGCTTGGCAAGAGTTATCATTTTTTCAGCCTGTCTTCTGGCTTCCTTTGCCCTGGTATCTGTAGTGGTGATCCTTCCCTCTCTGAAAAGGTCAGTTACCAGATTTCTCAGCATCGCTTTTCTGTGAGCCGAAGATCTGCCTAATTTTCTGTATCCTGGCATAACTGCATCCTCCTATCTGTTATTCGTCGCTCTGTCTCAGGCTCAAACCAAGTTCATCCAGCTTGTGCTTGACTTCATCAAGGGATTTTTTGCCCAGGTTTCGAACCTTCATCATGTCTTCTTCGCTTCTGTGAGTCAATTCTTCAACAGTGTTGATGGCCGCCCTCTTGAGGCAGTTGAAGGAACGTACTGAAAGCTCCAGCTCCTCGATGGTCATTTCAAGGGCCTTTTCCTTCTGATTTTCTTCCTTTTCCACCATTATCTCCATGCCCTCCGTGGAATCCGTAAGCTCCACAAAGAGGCTGAGGTGCTCCTGCATTATCTTGGCTCCTATGGATACGCCCTCGCTCGGCGATATGGAGCCGTCGGTCCATATTTCAAGTATGAGCTTGTCATAGTCTGTTACCTGGCCGACTCTGGTGTTTTCCACGGTGAAGTTCACCTTTCTCACAGGAGTAAAGATGGAGTCTGTAGGAATTACGGATATAGGCGTATTCTCATCCTTGTTCATTTCGGCGGACACATATCCTCTTCCCTTTTCCATGTTTATCTCCATTATGAGAGTAGCGTTTTCCTCCAGTGTCGCTATGTGAAGCTCCGGATTGAATATCTCCACATCGGAATCTCCCAGTATGTCAGCCGCCGTAACCTCCTTGGGTCCTATGGCGTTTATCAGCACTCGCTTTGAATTTTCCCCGTTGAGCTTTACAGCCAGCTTTTTAAGGTTGAGAATGATTTCCGTAACATCCTCCTTAACTCCCGGAATAGTTGAAAACTCGTGGAGAATACCGTCTATCTTCACCGATGTAACGGCTACGCCGGGAAGTGAGCTTAAGAGTATTCTTCTCAGGCTGTTTCCGAGAGTAGTGCCGTATCCCCTCTCAAGCGGCTCTACTACGAATTTCCCGTAGTTGGGATCGTCGTTTGAAAATACACATTCGATTGTCGGTTTTTCGATTTCTATCACTCAAAACCCTCCTTTTCATTCCAAGACTGTAACGGTCAGTCACTTTACTATTTGGAGTAGAATTCGACGATCAGGCGTTCTTCGATTGGGGTGTCTATCTGTTCTCTCGTAGGATCCGCTACTACTGTACCTTCAAGCTTTTCTCTGTCAACTGTAAGCCACTCGGGAATACCGACTGTCATTTCCTTTATCTCCTGGAACTTAGGAGAGCTTACGCTCTTTTCCTTTACCTTGATAACATCACCCGGCTTTACCTGATAGGAAGGTATGTTTACCTTTTTGCCGTTTACCAGGAAATGGCTGTGAACAACAAGCTGTCTGGCTTCCCTTCTCGTAGTGGAAAGCCCCATTCTGTAAACCACATTGTCCAGCCTCTTCTCAAGCATTATAAGGAAGTTCTCACCGGTTATCCCCTTCTTTTTGGCTGCTTTTTCAAATGTATTTCTAAACTGCTTTTCCTGAATCCCATAGATGAACTTGGCCCTCTGCTTCTCACGAAGCTGCAAACCAAAATCGCTCATTTTTCTCGTACTTCTCTGAGGAGTTCTCTTTGACTCCTTGAAAATGCCTAAGTGACTAGGATCTATCTGAAGGGATCTGCATCTCTTCAAAATCGGATCTCTGTTTACTGCCATAATTCTTTTCCTCCCTTCTCATCAGACTCTTCTGCGCTTCGGCGGTCTGCAGCCGTTGTGCGGTATAGGTGTGATATCTTTTATCATTGTGATTTCAAGTCCTGCCGTCTGGAGCGCTCTTATGGCAGCTTCTCTTCCGGAGCCTGGACCCTTTACGTAAACCTCTACGGTCTTAAGTCCGTGTTCCATAGCGGCTCTTGCCGCTTCCTCCGCCGCTGACTGGGCGGCGAACGGCGTTGATTTTCTCGAACCCTTAAAGCCCAGGGAGCCTGCACTTGACCAGGAAAGGGCGTTTCCCGCCATATCCGTCAGGGTAACTAATGTATTGTTAAAGGTAGCCTGGATATGAGCCTGGCCTTTTTCAACATTTTTACGTTCTCTTCTCTTTTTTCTTACAGCCTTTTTTACAGCTTTAGCCATATCATCCTACCTCCTTTACTTCTTCTTTCTTCCTACGGTCTTTTTAGGACCTTTTCTTGTTCTGGCGTTTGTCTTTGTCTTCTGCCCTCTTACAGGCAGACCTCTTCTGTGTCTGATGCCTCTGTAGCATCCGATTTCCATGAGTCTCTTGATGTTCATGTTAACATCTCTTCTAAGGTCGCCTTCAACCATGTACTCGGCTTCTATGACCTTTCTGATCTTACCGGCCTCTTCCTCTGTGAGGTCCTTTACTCTGGTGTCAGGATTGATTCCGGTCTTCTCCAGGATTTTTTTTGAAGTCGCCCAGCCTATTCCGTAGATATAGGTAAGACCTGCTTCGATTCTTTTTTCGTTTGGTAAGTCTACACCGGCTATACGAGCCATATTTTCCTCCTGTTCCCATCTTCCGTCACCTTTCTCGCCGATATCTCATCGGCAGATAGTAATATAAACGGGATGTTCTCTGTACTGTACCTTTTAATATACTGTGAGAAATAATTTCTCGAATTTAACCTTGCTTCTGCTTATGCTTAGGGTTTTCACAGATAACCATTACCTTCCCTTTTCTCTTTATCACCTTGCATTTTTCGCAGATAGGTTTTACGGAAGCTCTTACTTTCATAATACAATCCTCCTCTTTTATTCTGCGCCGCTACCTTTTCATTGGAAAGCCCCTCAGGCCTTTCCTCTCCATGTAATCCTTCCTCGCGTAAGATCGTAAGGCGAGAGCTCCACCTTTACCTTATCTCCGGGGATTATCCTTATATAGTTTGTTCTTATTTTTCCCGAAACGTGAGCCAGGACCTTGTGACCTGTCTCAAGCTCCACAATAAACATCGCGTTGGGCTGTGCTTCTATTACCTTGCCTTCCGCTTCTATGACGTCCTTCTTAGCCATTTTCAACACCTCGCTTTTAGTAAGCTAATGTGAGCAATTCCGGCTCACCGTCCGTTACAACTACAGTATTCTCATAATGAGCTGACAGTTTTCCGTCCAGGGTGACCACCGTCCAATCATTGGAGAGAGTCCTTACATCATATCCTCCCTGACATATCATGGGCTCTATGGCAAAGACCATGCCTTTGACAAGCCTGGGTCCTCTTCCCGGTCTGCCGTAATTGGGAATCTGCGGATCCTCGTGCATGTTCTGTCCCACGCCGTGACCTACAAAATCCCTTATTACGGAAAATCCTTCGCTTTCGGCCTTCACCTGAACGGCATGGGAGATATCGGACAGCCGGCATCCAACCCTGCAGAATTCTATTCCCGCGAAAAAGCTTTCCCTTGTTACGTCTATGAGCTTCTGAGCGATATCGCTTATCCGCCCTACAGGGTACGTCCTCGCCGCGTCGCTTACGTAGCCCTTATAGGTTGACCCTACGTCTACGCTCACTATATCTCCTTCCTTCAGTATCCTTTTTTTATCAGGTATACCGTGGACCACTTCTTCATTTACCGACACGCAGGCGCTGGCGGGAAAGCCTCCGTAGCCCTTAAAGGTGGGGATCATTCCCCTTCCCCGTATGGTTTCCTCTACGAAGCTGTCTATATCCTCTGTGGACATTCCCGGTTTTATAATGTTTTCAAGCTCTTTAAGTATGAAAGCCGTGACCTTTCCTGACTCTCTCATCAGATCTATTTCATCATCGGATTTAATAATGATCATACTTACTCACCTAACACGCTTACTATAGTGTTAAATACGTTTTCCAGACCTATGGTTCCGTCGATATGAGTTATATTTCCGGCTTTTTCATAGTAATCTATCAAAGGTTTTGTTTCCTTGTTGTAGACCTCGATTCTGTTGGCGGCAGTCTCTTCGTTATCGTCCTTTCTCTGCTCCAGCTCTCCACCGCAGTTATCGCAGACACCCTCTTTTTTAGGCGGAATATTTACAACATGGAAAGAAGCTCCGCACTTTTTGCAGACTCTTCTGCCTGTAAGCCTTACCATGAGCTCTTCCTTATCCACGTCTATATCGAGAACATGATCTATTTTTTCTCCTCTGCCTGCCAGAAATTCATCCAGCTTCTCAGCCTGGAAAACAGTTCTCGGAAATCCATCCAGAAGAAATCCCTCTCTGCAGTCTTCCTCCTTCAGTCTGTCCGTAGCTATTTCAACCACCAGCTCATCAGGTACAAGCTCTCCTTTGTTCATATATTCCTGAGCTTTCTTTCCAAGCTCCGTGCCTTCCTTTATATTCTTTCTGAATATATCGCCTGTCGAGATATGAGGAATATTGTATTTCTCAATTATCTTGGCAGCCTGGGTGCCTTTTCCCGCGCCCGGAGGGCCTAACAGTATCAGATTCATATTATACCTCCATCAGATCTCTGAAATTACCTTTAAACTCATTACTTCAGGAATCCCTGATAATTTCTCATAACCATTTGATTCTCAAGCTGCTTCATAGTGTCGAGAGCCACTCCCACGGCAATAAGCAGAGAGGTTCCTCCAAAGTGGAAGTTGAGACCTCCCAGCTGGCTCACTATTGTTGGAAGTATGGCCACTGCCGCCAGGAACAGCGCTCCTACAAATGTGATTCTTGTCATTACTTTGTTCAGGTATTCAACGGTCGCTTTTCCCGGCCTTATTCCCGGGATAAATCCTCCGTTGGCTTTCATATTCTGCGCTACTTCAAGAGGATTGAAGGTTACGGATGTATAGAAATATGTGAAGAATATTATCAGCGCTACATTAAATGCCGCGTAAACCCAAACTCCCGGCGAGCCCATAGGTGAAAGCCATTTTTCTATCCATGCTGCAACTCCGCTGTCAGCGTCCATAAAATAGGTTATTGTCAGCGGAAACTGCAGGAATGACATGGCGAAGATTACAGGTATAACTCCCGCCTGGTTCACCTTGAGAGGTATGTGGGTTGCCTGGCCTCCATACATCTTTCTTCCTACAACTCTTTTCGCGTACTGTACGGGTATCCTTCTCTGTCCCTGCTGCACCTCTATTATGCCTACTATTACCAGCAGGCAGAAAATGAGGAATATTATAAGGGTAACGACGCTCATGCTTCCATCCTGTACTCTTGCCCAAATTTCTTCTATAGCTGAAGGAAGTCTTGATATTATTCCCGCGAATATTATAAGGGATATGCCGTTTCCTATACCGTGCTCGTTAATCTGTTCTCCCAGCCACATGAGAAATGTGGTTCCTGCCGTAAGCACCAGCACTATAACAGTTACGGAGAATACATCCGTGCTTATAAGAGCCTGCCTGAAAAGTCCCACAGATACTCCTATAGCCTGGACTATCGCCAGCGCAACCGTAAGATAACGCGTATACGTGGCGATCTTCTTCCTTCCTTCTGTTCCTTCCTTTGCCAGCCTTTCCAGTGAAGGAATGGCTATGGTAAGAAGCTGAAGTATTATAGTAGCTGTTATATACGGCGTGATGCTCAGCGCGAATATCGTAAACTGGCTGAATGCTCCGCCTGAAAACAGATTAAACAGAGCAAAAAGTCCCGTTTCGCTGTCAAAGGCCTGAGCCAGGACTTCCCTGTCTATCCCCGGTACAGGTATCTGGGATCCTATTCTGAATATGAAAAGCATCGCCAGAGTAAATATTATCTTTTTTCTTATATCGGGAATATTCCAAGCCTTCGCGACAGTCCTGAGCATCTCCATCAGATCACCTCTGCCTTTCCCCCGGCAGATTCTATTTTTTCTACGGCGGTCTTGCTGAATTTATGAGCCTGAACAGTCAGGTTCTTTTCCAGCTTTCCGTTTCCCAGAATCTTTATGCCGTCTTTTACCTGCTTAGCCATACCTGTCTCTTTGAGGAGCTGCGGAGTAACCACTGTTCCCTCGTCAAATCTGTTGAGATCTTCAACGTTAAAGCATGTGTATTCCGTTGCCCAGATATTGGTGAATCCTCTCTTAGGGATTCTTCTGTAAAGAGGCATCTGACCGCCTTCAAATCCCGGTCTCACTCCGCCGCCGCTTCTGGAATTCTGGCCGTTCATACCTCTGCCGGCGGTTTTTCCCTGACCGGTAGCGGTGCCTCGGCCTTTTCTCTTCGGCGCCTTTGTAGCGCCGGGAACCGCTTTTAATTCATGGAGCTTCATTTTGTCCTGCACCTCCCATCTACAGTTCTTCCACAGTCAGAAGATGCGACACCTTGTTTACCGCCCCTCTCGTAACAGGGGAATCTATAAGCTCAACCGACTGGTGCATCTTTCTGAGTCCTAACGCTTCTACAACTTTTCTCTGCTTTGGGGAAGCGCCAATAACACTTTTCGTCAATGTGACTTTTATCATCTTTGCCATTGCTTCTTCCTCCTTATCCTAAGATTTCTTCCTTAGTCTTTCCTCTTTTTCTTGCTACCTCCTCAACGGTCATAAGGCTCTTAAGCCCTTCCATTGTGGCGTAGGCCATGTTGCCCGTATTGTTGGAGCCTATTGATTTCGCTCTGACATCCTTTATGCCGGCAGCCTCCAGCACAGTACGTACCGATGAACCGGCGATTACTCCGGTACCCGGGGCGGCAGGCATGAGGAGGACTCTTCCCGCTCCGAAGATTCCCAGGTTTCTGTGAGGAATGGTTGTTCCTACAGTAGGAACAAAAATCAGATTTTTCTTGGCGTCTTCCGTAGCTTTTCTTACGGCCTCAGGGATTTCCTGAGCTTTTCCGAGGCCAACTCCCACATGGCCTTCGCCGTCGCCTACAACTACCGTAACGCTGAATCTCATGTTTCTGCCGCCCTTAACGGTTTTGGCAACACGTCTGATGCTTACGATAGTTTCGTTTAAGTCAAGCTTTGACGCATCTATAGTATTTCGCATTCAACTTACCTCCTGTTAGAATTCCAACCCTGCTTCACGGGCGCTGTCAGCAAGCTCCTTAACTCTTCCGTGATAGAGGAACCCGCCTCTGTCAAAGGTAACCTCTTTGATTCCCTTGTCCAGCGCTCTCTTTGCGATAGCTTCTCCTACTGCTTTAGCCGCTTCCCTGTTGCCGCCGTTTTTGATTTCTGATTTTAATTCCTTATCTATAGTCGATGCTGAAGCAAGTGTAACTCCGTTTACGTCGTCGATAATCTGAACTGAAATGTTCTTATTGCTTCTGAAAACGCAAAGTCTAGGCTTCTCAGGAGTGCCGTGAAGGTGTCTTCTGATCCTCTGGTGTCTCGCGACACGTCTATCATTTCTGCTTTCTTTAGCCATTTTCCTCTACTCCTTTCTTTATTATGATGCCGAAACTCCGGTTTTACCTTCTTTTCTGCGGATGTACTCGCCCTCGTACTTGATACCCTTGCCCTTATACGGTTCAGGTTTTCTGAAGGCTCTTATGTCCGCAGCGTAGTTTCCGACCTTCGCCTTATCTATTCCCTTAACTATGACTGTATTGGCGTCAGGAGCTTCCGTGGTTATTCCTTCCGGATCCTCAAGCTCTATAGGGTGTGAAAAGCCCAGGTTGAGAACCAGCTTCTTCCCCTTTTTCTCGGCTTTATATCCGACGCCTACCAGCTCAAGCTTTTTCTCATAGCCTTCCGTAACTCCGATAACCATGTTGTTTATGAGAGTTCTCGCCAGTCCGTGCTGAGATCTCTTTTCGGCGTCATCGCCGTCCCTTGTTACCGTTACTACGTTATCCTTGTTTTCCACCTTCAATAAATTGCTTACCTTTTCCTGCAGCTGGCCTTTAGGTCCCTTTACGTAAACTATGTTGTTTTCGTCTACCCTGACCTCTACTCCGGCAGGAAGAGTTATTGGTTTTATACCTATTCTTGACATTCTTTCATCCTCCTACCATACATAACATATAACTTCGCCGCCGACTCCCAGCTTTCTGGCCTCCTTATCGCTTATAACTCCCTTTGAAGTGGATATTATAGCGACTCCCAGACCGCCGAGGACTCTCGGAATCTCATTGGCCTTTGCGTAGGACTTGAGACCCGGCTTTGATATTTTTCTTATGCCGCTGATTACTCTTTCCTTATCAGGGCCGTATTTCATAGTAACCGTGATCATGCCCTGCTTGTTATCGTCTGTCACCTTGAAGTCCTCGATATAGCCTTCCTCTTTAAGGATTCCGGCAATGGACTTTTTCATCTTTGACGCGGGTATATCAACTGTAGGATGACCCGCGGTGTTCGCGTTTCTTATTCTGGTCAGCATATCCGCGATAGGATCTGTCATTGTCATGATTATCTCTCCTTCCTCCGCCAGTTCAGCCTGTTATCCATAAACTGCTTTCGCAGCCGGAAGGGGCCGCTTAACGGATAGTGGTTTTAACTTAAAATTACAGCTTTCCAAAGTCTTTCTACCATGAAGCCTTTTTTACGCCGGGAATTTCTCCCTTGTAGGCCAGCTCTCTGAAGCATATACGGCATATTCCGTATTTTCTAAGTACCGAGTGGGGTCTTCCGCAGATCCTGCATCTCGTATACGCTCGTGTTGAAAACTTTGGTTTTCTCTGCTGCTTTACTTTAAGAGATGTCTTTGCCATTATAACCTCCTGTTATTCTAAGGCTTATCAGCCACGCAAAATTACTTTTCAAACGGCAGACCGAGACCGGCCAGCAGCGCCGCCGCTTCTTCGTCTGTCCTGGCAGTGGTAGTGAACACGATGTTCATTCCCTTTATGGTGTCTACCTTATCGTAGTTTATCTCAGGGAATATAAGCTGTTCCTTTATGCCCATGGAGTAGTTTCCTCTTCCGTCAAAGGAATTCCTGCTTACTCCCTTAAAGTCTCTTACTCTCGGAAGAGCGATGTTGAAAAGCTTGTCAATAAAGTAGTACATGTTTTCGCCTCTTAAGGTGACCTTGGCGCCTACAGGCATTCCCTGTCTCACCTTGAAGTTGGCTATGGACTTCTTAGCCTTTGTAACCACAGGTCTCTGACCTGTTATAAGGCTTATCTCCTCAATGGCGCTTTCCATGATCTTGGCGTTTTCCTTCGCCTCTCCGAGCCCCATGTTAAGCGTTACCTTTTCCAGCTTAGGCACCTGCATGGTATTCTCGTATTTAAACTGTTCCATCAGCGACGGGAACACGTCGTTCTTGTAAAGTTCTCTCAATCTTGCTGTCAAAACCGTCTCCTCCTTTCCTAGTCTATTACGGCTCCGGTCTTCTTTGAAACTCTGACCTTCTTGCCGTTTTCTATTTTGTATCCTATCCTTGTAGGAGCTTTTTCCTTAGTGTCATAGTACATCACGTTGGATATATCTATAGGGCCTTCCTGATGCTTTATTTCAGCGGCAGCCTTCTGAGTCTGCTTCTGATGCTTTGTCTGAAC
The DNA here is from genome assembly GCA_018714925.1 of Candidatus Allocopromorpha excrementigallinarum. Taxonomy (GTDB): domain Bacteria; phylum Bacillota; class Clostridia; order Peptostreptococcales; family Anaerovoracaceae; genus Lentihominibacter; species Lentihominibacter excrementigallinarum. Next base: position 24,120 of record DVMP01000087.1, on the reverse strand, counting down.
GTTGACTCCCTCTACTATGACTCTTCCTTCCTTAGGCATTGCCTTAAGGACCTTGCCGGTTTTTCCCTTGTCTTTTCCGGCAAGTACTATTACAGTGTCGTCTTTTCTGATCTTCATCTCCTGCACCTCCTATAATACTTCCGGAGCCAGGGATACTATCTTCATGAAGCCCTTTTCTCTCAGCTCTCTGGCTACAGGTCCGAAAATACGGGTTCCCACTGGCTGCATATCTTCTTTTATTATTACCGCCGCGTTCTGGTCAAACTTCACATAGCTGCCGTCAACTCTTCTGGCACCATGCTTTGTTCTAACCACAACGGCTCTGACTACTTCGCTTTTCTTCACAACTCCGCCCGGGGTGGCGTCCTTAACAGCGCAGACTATAACGTCCCCGATATTGGCGTACTGGCGGCTTGTGCCTCCCAGTATACGTATACATAAAAGTTCTTTGGCCCCGGAGTTGTCAGCTACCTTTAATCTTGTTTCAGTCTGAATCATTGACAGGTGCCTCCTTTACTTAACCTTCTCAACTATATTGACAAGTCTCCATCTCTTATCCTTTGACAGAGGTCTCGTCTCCATTATTCTGACCTTGTCGCCTATGGCGCATTCGTTGTTCTCATCGTGAGCCTTGACCTTCTTTGTTCTCTTTACAGCTTTTCCGTAAAGGGAATGTCTTACGAAGTCTTCAACCGCTACGACAATCGTCTTATCCATTTTGTCGCTTATTACCATGCCGACTCTTGTCTTTCTTCTGTTTCTCTCAACTGCCATAATACATCCTCCTTTCCGTTAGCCTTGAGCCCTTGCCAGCTCTTTTTCTCTTATAATGGTTTTAACTCGCGCGATATCTCTCTTTGTTTCCCTCATCTTTATAGGGTTTTCCAGCTGTCCGGTAACGTGCTGGAACCTGAGATTGAAAAGATCCTTTTTCATCTTTATCAGTTCCGCGTTCAGTTCAGCTTCCGACATTTCTCTCATTTTCTTTAATTCCATTATGCTTCACCACCCTTTGCTGCTTCGTCGCCTTTGATGGCAAATTTACACTTTACAGGCAGCTTATGCGCCGCAAGTCTCATGGCCTCTCTCGCCTGAGCCTCTGTAACTCCTTCTATTTCGAACATTATCCTGCCCGGCTTTACTACCGCTACCCAGTACTCTGGCGCACCTTTACCGGAACCCATACGTACTTCCGCAGGCTTCTTGGTTACCGATTTGTGAGGGAAGATCTTTATATATACCTTACCGCCTCTTTTAACAGATCTCGTCATGGCGATTCTGGCCGCTTCGATCTGGTTTGATGTTATCCAGCCGCATTCAACTGCCTCAAGGCCGTATTCACCGTATGTTATGGTGTTGCCTCTCGTTGCCTTGCCCTTCATTCTGCCTCTGTGGACTCTTCTGCGCTTTACACGCTTTGGCATTAACATGATGCGTATCCTCCTTTGTCTATTCTTCAGTCTTTGCCTCCGCGGCAGCCTCTGCTCCCGCCGTGGACTGAGCTTCTTCAACCTGTGCTTCCGCTGCAGCTTCCGCAGCCTCCTTAGCCGGCTCTTCCTTCTTCTTTCTGATTCTTACATTGGCCGCCTTAGGAGCCGCTTCGTTCCTGTCGTTTCTTCTGTCGTCTCTTCTAGGTCTTCTTTCTCCGTCTCTTCTGCCTCTTCTGTCGTCTCTTCTCTTCTTGCCGTCTCTTCTGCCTTCTTTTTCTTCAGGCACAGCGCTCTTGAGGCCCTTGTCGAGAATCTCTCCGTGGTTTATCCACACCTTTACGCCCAGCTTTCCGTAAGTAGTGTCAGCTTCAGCGAATCCGTAGTCTATATCGGCTCTGAGTGTATGAAGAGGAACGTTTCCTTCACTGTATTTTTCCGATCTGGCGATTTCCGCTCCGCCAAGTCTTCCGGAAGTAAGAACCTTTATTCCCTTGGCGCCGGCTTTCATGGTTCTTCCTATGGCCTGCTTCATGGCTCTTCTGAAGGAAACCCTTCTTTCCAGAGCCTGAGCTATGCTTTCAGCCGTAAGCTGAGCGTCGAGCTCGGACCTTCTTACTTCCTTTATATCTATGATAATAGTCTTGCCTGTCAGCTTCTCAAGCTCGGATTTTAAATCGTCGATGCCTGTTCCGGATCTTCCGATTACCATACCCGGCTTTGCTGTCAAAACTATAACCTTCAGCTTGTTTTCAGCCGCTCTTTCCAGAAGAATCTTCGATACTCCCGCGGCGTAGAGCTTTTTCTTTACAAATTCTCTTACTTTATTATCTTCAATAAGGTAGTCGGCAAACTTGTTTTTGTCCGCGTACCATTTTGAATCCCAGTCTTTTATTACGCCTACTCTCAGTCCGTGAGGACTTACTTTCTGACCCATTAATCGAACCTCCTATCCTTAATTCTTTTCCTTAAGCGTAACGCCTACGTGGCTGCTTCTCTTGAGAATTATCGATGCTCTGCCCTGCGCTCCCGCTCTCCATCTTTTCATAGTCGGTCCCTGATGAGCGTAAACTTCCGCTACATAAAGGTTGTCGGTGTTCATTTCCTTTACGTCGGCGTTGGCGGCGGCTGATTTTACAACCTTTTCAACTATTTCAGCTCCCTTTCCCGGAGTGAACTTCAAAATATTCAATGCCTCGTCTAAGTCCTTGCCTCTTACCAGGTCGGCAACCGGCTTCAGCTTGATCGGAGACATTCTTACATATTTCGCAATTGCTTTTGCTTCCATTTTTTATCTCCTTTCTTACTTCGTCTTCTTATCCGCGGCATGACCTCTGTAGGTTCTCGTCGGAGCAAACTCTCCGAGTCTGTGACCCACCATGTCTTCCGTTATATATACAGGCACATGCTTTCTTCCGTCGTGCACCGCTATGGTATGTCCCACCATCTGCGGGAATATTGTCGATGGTCTTGACCATGTTTTTATTACCTTTTTATCGTTGGCCGCGTTCATCTCTTCAATGGCCTTGAGCAGCTTGGCGTTTACGAAAGGGCCTTTTTTAACCGATCTTCCCATTGTTCATGCTCCTTCCTTTATTTTTCGTTTCTTCTCTTTACGATATATTTATCAGATGCCTTCTTTTTCTTTCTCGTCTTATATCCGAGAGCCGGCTTGCCCCAAGGGGTTACAGGGCTTACACGGCCTATTCCGGCCTTTCCTTCACCGCCTCCGTGAGGGTGATCGTTAGGGTTCATTACGGAGCCTCTTACTGTCGGCCTTATTCCCATGTGTCTCTTTCGTCCGGCTTTACCGATCTGTATATTCTGATGATCCAGGTTGCCAACCTCTCCAATGGTGGCTCTGCACTGGATTCTCACCTTTCTCACCTCTCCGGAAGGAAGTCTCACCTGAGCGAACTCTCCCTCCTTGGCCATGAGCTGAGCGCCGTTTCCGGCGGATCTTACCATCTGTCCGCCCTTGCCCGGCTTAAGCTCTATGTTGTGAATAATCGTACCTACAGGTATGTTGGCGAGAGGAAGGGCGTTGCCTGTTTTAATATCGGCAGCGGCTCCGGACTCTATTACGTCTCCCACCGTCAGTCTGTTAGGGGCGATTATATATCTCTTTTCGCCGTCGGCGTAATTTATCAGAGCGATGTTGGCGCTTCTGTTGGGATCGTACTCGATTGTGGCGACTCTGCCCGGTACGCCGTCCTTATCTCTTTTGAAATCTATGATCCTGTACTTAGGTCTGTATCCGCCGCCTCTGTGTCTTACGGTTATTTTGCCTCTGGAGTTTCTTCCCGAGTGCTTTTTAAGAGTGACCGTAAGGGACTTCTCGGGAGTATCGGTTGTGATCTCTTCAAATGTAGAAACCGTCATGCCTCGAAGACCCGGAGTTGTCGGATTGTATTTTTTAATTCCCATGGTTTCCTACCTCCTATATTACAGACTCTGGAAGAATTCGATTTCCTTACTCTTTTCCGTAAGGGTCACAATGGCTTTTTTGCTCGCGGCAGTCATGCCTACGTATCTTCCCATTCTCTTTTTCTTTCCTACAACGTTCATGATGTTTACTTTCTTCACTTCAACATCGAAGATCTCTTCAACGGCGTTCTTCACTTCCGTCTTATTGGCGTCTACCGCCACCTTGAATGTGTATTTTTTTGCCTGAGCGTCTTCCATGCTCTTTTCAGAGATAACAGGCTTTATTATTACATCGTAAGGCGTTTTCATTATGAGTACACCTCCTCTATCTTCTCTACAGCATCCTTTGTTACGATAAAGCTGCCGTGGTTGATTATATCGTATACGTTCATGGTGGTTACCATGGCTGTCATAACTCCCGGAATATTGGCGGCCGACTTCATTACGTTGTAATCCTTTTCCGCCGTTATAATGAGAGCCTTTTTCCCGGCCTTCACGTTTTCCAGCATCTTTATCATTTCCTTTGTCTTAGGCTCTTCGAACTTTATCTCGTCCATAACGATTATCTCGTTTTCAACAACCTTGGAAGAGAGAGCTGACAGCATCGCCAGTCTTCTGAGCTTCTTCGGAAGTGAATATCTGTAGCTCCTAGGCTTTGGAGCGAATACCACTCCGCCTCCCACCTGTGAAGGATCCGTGGAGCTTCCCTGTCTGTGTCTGCCTGTTCCCTTCTGTCTGAAAGGCTTTCTTCCGCCGCCTCTTACCTCGGCTCTCGTCTTGGCTGACTGCGTTCCCTGTCTTCTGTTGGCAAGGATATTCTTTACAACCGCGTGTACAGCGTTCTGATTCGGCTCTATGCCGAAAATCTCGTCTTTTAAATCTATACTGCCGGCTTCATTGCCCGCCATGTTCAGCATTGTCACTTTTGCCATTTTATTTCCTCCTTCCCGAAGTCATCTATTTGTCGTCCTGACCCTTTACCGCGTACTGAACGCGTACTATTCCGCCCTTGTTTCCCGGAACAGCGCCTTTAACAAGCATAAGGTTCTTCTCTTCTATAACTTTCACCAGGGTTACGTTCTGAACGGTTACCGTCTCGCGTCCCATTCTTCCCGGACCCGCGTTGCCCTTGAATACTCTGGAAGGATAGGTGCCCGCGGCAAGGGCGCCGGCAAGTCTCTTGTGCTTTGAGCCGTGGCTCATAGGGCCTCTGTGATGTCCGTGCCTTTTGATGTTGCCCTGTGTTCCTTTACCCTTGGACGTTCCCGTAACGTCCAGCTTTACGCCTTCTTCAAAATCGGCGACAGTTATCTGCTGTCCTACCTGGTATTCTTCGCCCTCTTCGGTTCTGAACTCCGCAAGATGCTTCTTCGGAGCGACTCCGGCCTTCTCAAAGTGCCCTGTCATAGGCTTGTTCACCCTCTGAGGCTTGGCATCCTCAAATCCGAACTGAACGGCGTTGTATCCGTCTGTTTCTGTCGTCTTTACCTGAGTTACAGTCATCGGTCCGGCCTCTATGACCGTTACCGGAACAACCGCGCCCTCATCGGTAAAGATCTGTGTCATTCCCACTTTCTTTCCTAATATGGTCTTCATATTGATCCTCCTTGATTCTTACAGCGGAGCAGGCCGCATGGCCGGCTCATTCTAAGGGAGTTCCCTTCGCTTTTAAAATAAACGGGTATTATAACTTGATTTCAATATCAACGCCGGCCGGCAGATCCAGCTTTGTAAGGGCGTCTGTAGTCCTGGCCGTGGCGCTGGTAATATCTATAAGTCTCTTATGAGTTCTCTGCTCAAACTGCTCTCTTGAGTCCTTGTATTTGTGAACGGCTCTCAGTATGGTAACCACTTCCTTCTCCGTAGGAAGAGGGATAGGTCCCGAAACCTCGGCGCCCGTCTTCTTGGCTGTCTCGACTATCTTGGCTGCCGACTGATCGAGAAGCGCGTGATCGTAAGCCTTAAGCTTAATTCTGATTTTCTGTAATTCGCTCATTTCATCCTCCTGATTTTTTCTGTACTGTTTTCGCTATGCTTATACAAGGGGTTCCTCTGCTTTCTTTTCCCGCCCCTCGCGTGTAATCGCAAGGCTTTGCGGAGCGTGCGCACTCTTGTGCCTGCTTCGCACACGCCGTCCTGTGTTTCCTATGTTTTTCACAAAACAAAAAGTCAGCGAATCCCTTCGCCCCCATCTTATGTGGGGACAATTCTCAGTGGAAATTCTCCTATAGCAAGGTAACTTCCCACATCATCGCCTTACACAAGCCTTTGTAGTATATAACATATCCTTATCTTTTGCAAGCTTTTTTCGGAAACTTTTTTGCGTTTTTTGGAAACTTAAAGATTGATATTTCAAGCCCTTCAAGGCTTATCTGCGAAACACGCCTCCCCGTGTTTCCTTTTCTGTCACTCCGCCGCCGCCTTTCACAGTCTGACCGCGAAAGGCGGCCTGTACAGTGTTAAACCCGTCAGTATCCCAGAGCTTCGTTTATGAGAACCACATGAATCCTGCCGTCTGTTGCGGAAAACCTGGTTGTAACTATATGGCCGCATACGGTATTGCCCTTAATAAGACAGTCGGCACACTTGCCTGAAAATGCACATGGAGTCTTTTTCCCCAGCCGTATACAGTTTGCCGGACATGCGTCGCTTCTTATTCTGTCCACAGCGTCTTTTTCGTAAGGAACTATTTTATTGGCTCCGGCCGCCAGTATAACCTTGTCCGGTCCGAAAATTATTCCGGCAACTCTGTTTCCCGTACCGTCTATGTTGACTATTTCACCGTCCATGGTTACGGCGTTGAGGCCGGAAAGAAAGACGTCGCTTCTCAGAGCTTTTTTCCTCGCCGCCAGACTCTCTTCCCTCTCGGAAAAGACAAATGGATCCGTAAAATCATAATCGCCTTTTCTCAAGGCCTCCCTGACTCCTATTTCATCCATGGTCACCGAATATCCGCACCCCACGGCGGCGCCCCGTGGTATCATGGACATTATAAGCTCAAGAGCCTCCCCGCGGCTGTCACAGTAATATCCTGTCATGTTTCTCTTCTCAAGACCCTTTATGACTTTTTCGATTTTTATCTTATTTGCTGCCTTTACACTTTTATCCATTTCATTTTCCTCCTTACAGCATGGCTTCCATAACCTAAATAGGCTTTTTATCCTCAAGAGCCGCGAGAAAATCCGCCGCTCTTTTCATAGCGCGCTTCGCCGTCTCCTCTATATCCAGGCCGAGAGCCGCGCCCTCTGCCACCGCGGCGGAAACCACATCTCCGGCCCCCGAGGTGTCTGCAAAGGAAAGAACTCTTTCGGGCCTCAGAATACCTTCGGTCATCCCCTCCTTGTAATAGAGGCCTCCTCCCTTCATGGTTATTATTATTTTCGACACTCCGCGCCCTGTAAGAAGACTTCCCGCTTCCATCAGCTGATCTTCACTGAGTATGGAGCCTCCCGTCATGGCCTCCGCTTCCATTCTTCCAGGCATGACGCCGTGAAAGCTGCCTGTAAGCTCAGCGGCTCTGCCGCTTCCTTCAACGCTTCCCGGATCAAAGAATATCCGCTTCCCTTCCTCCTTCTCGCAGAGCTCCGCGGCGTACCTAATGGAATCCGCCGGAATTTTTCCGTCTATTACCACTATATCCGAAGCGGCAATCAGCTCCCGGCCGGCGTCTATAACCTCAGGGGTTATCCTCTGGAGAAGACCTTTATCCTCTCCTGTAAATTCCGCGTCTCCCAGGATATTGAGAATCTCCGTCTTTACAGGTGTAACGCCGCTGAGCACGGCTACTCCCCGTGTGTCTACTCCCGCCTCCTTAAGCTCCTCAAGAGCGGCCCTTCCGAGAATATCCTTTCCCACAGCCGATATAAGGGCTGCCTCCTGTCCCGACGCGGCCAGATTTCCGGCTATATTAAAGCCGCCGCCGCCGCATACCGTCTTAATCTCGTTTACGGTCCCTTCCTTCTTCCCTTCGCCCTTCTCCGGTACAAGGGTCTTCACCTTTATGGATATTTCCACTCCTCCTATTACGGTTATCATGCCTGTTCCTCCTGGCTTCAGCGCGTCCTCGTCTTACTCAACGAAAACGCTCCCTCCTATAAACTCTCTCATTATTGAATTGTTGGGAATATTCTTTTCGTCCTCTATTACATCGAAAAATCTTATGAATTTCAGCATCCTTACCGCCTCGCTGTACTGCTCCGAATCCTCCGGAACCTCCCGCAAAAGAGGCTGGGCGTATTTTTTCAGAACAGCCAGCTCGTATACCAGAGCCGAGTTAAAGAGGACATCCGCCTCCCCGTTGTAAGGAAAGATGTTCTTATCCTCTCCCGCTCTCACCTTCGGCCACTGAGACAGTGTGCTGTCAGCTGAATGCCCTCTGTATCTGTAATCTCTCACTATTCTTCTCAGTATCCTGGCATCCGTTGTGGGCACCCGGTTATGAACGTCTATGTTCAGCTGTGTAAAAGGACTTATATATATTTTGAATTTTTCCTCATCCCTTATGTGACTGGTGAGCTCTCCGTTAAGGGCGTGTATACCCTCTATGACAATGGGCTGTCCCGGCTTCAGTGAGGTTATCCTCCTTCCGAAAAGCTTAGTCCCCTCAATAAAGTCAAACTCCGGAAGATCCACAGCTTTTCCTCCCAGAAGGTCGTTCATGTTTCTGTTGAAAAGCTCCACGTCGAGAGCGTCCATATCCTCGTAATTGGGAAGGCCATCCTCTCCCAAAGGGGTCTGGCTTCTCTCAAGAAAGTAATCGTCGGTTCCCATGTAAAGAGGCATGAGGCCGTTTACTCTCAGCTGTATGCACAGCCGCCTGGCAAAGGTTGTCTTTCCCGAGGAGGAAGGCCCCGCTATAAGGACTATTCTCTTTTTCTCCTTCTTTATTCTGTCGGCAATCTCAACCACCTTTTTTTCATGAAGAGCTTCAGAAAGAAGAATAAGGTCCCTGGCTTCACCGCCTCTTATTTTATCGTTCAGGTCCTCAAGGTATGATACCTTAAGGAGATTCTGCCACTTTTTCGCCTCTCCGAAGGCCATATAAAGCTTCCTGTCATCCACATATTCCGGCAGCCTGTCGGGATCGGTGGGGTACGGAAGCCTGAGGAGCACTCCCCGTCTGTATTTTCTCAGCTCAAAATGCTTCACATATCCTGTGGACGGCACCATAAGTCCGTAGAAGAAATTTCTGTATCCCTCCAGCCTGTAAAACTTCGCCTCCTTTATATCCGCCGCCTTGGCCAGGAGCCGCGACTTCTCCGGATAATTGTATTTATCCCAGAGCCTCACCGCTTCGTCTCTGGAATAGACCTCTCTGACTATGGGAAGATCCTGATCCACCAGCTCCCTCATTCTTTTTTCCACAGCCTTTACCTGTCCGGCTGTAACCGGCTTTTCACTTTTAATCTCAGTATAGAGTCCCTTGTTGAGAGAATTGTCTATCTCCACAGGAAGATCCCCCAAAACGTCCTTTACCGCCTTGAGATATATGAGAGAAAGACTGTGCTGATAAGCAAGATATGAGCTGTGATTTCTCATATCCAGCAGCTCTACTCTCGAATCCTTCTCGAGAGAAAAGGTCAGCTCCTCGTTTTTCCCGTTGACCTTTGCCGTGAGTACTGTGTACGGCAGCCGGTCCTTATATCTTCCGGCCAGCTCTTCCACTGTAAGAGGCCCGCCGGTTTCAAGCTTTACATAATCCTCTCCGGGTTTCAGCCTTACCATCAGTTTCATATGCTCCCCCCCGTATCAATCTATCTATACGTGAAAACCTATACATATATCATATGTCCCTTAAGTATATCATATAAAGGCCCCTTAAGGAAAATACGAAAAACAAAAGGAGCAGGCCCCATAAAGCAGGGCTGCTCCTTTCTTTTTCAGCTTTCATTTTTAAATATCCTCTGTCTCTTCACCGGCAGGACCCGCTATGGTCTTCATAACCTCTTCCTCCTCCTGGAGAGAGTCCCGCTCCGGAGAGTCTTTTACCCTTTCGGGTCTCCTTTTTCTTATAAGGTCTATCATAAGACGCATCTCCTTTTCGTGAAGAGTCACTCCCCTGGACATTCTCTCATGGAAGGGATCCCAGTCCCTTATGTCGTATTTGGGAGCGTTGCCGTTCCATTTGACGATATTTATCTCCTTTCTCCAGCCTGTGGAGTATCTGGCCAGCACACCGATAGGCTCCGTTATCTCAAATGTAACGTCTCCGTCAAAAGCTTCGTTTACTGCCATGGCATCAATCTCCTTTCCCTTTTAAAAGTATACTGCCTCTTTCAGGATTATAATACCATAACTGTAAATATTTGTAAATATGTTTTTGATTTTATTTTCCCTCATCCATGGCTTTCTTTATGAGAGCCGGAAGCCTTCTGCATTTTTCCTCGGATATGGACGCTACGGAAACCCTCAGCCCCTTGGCCAGAGGCACTATGAAAACACCTTCCTTTTCCAGTGAGGCGCTTACGGCGTCGGGATCAGGACATGGAACGGAAACAAAGAATCCCGCGTCAAAAGGAACCGTTTTAAGGCCCGCTTTACCCGCTTCCTCTGTAAAGGCCCTGCCTCTTCTCAGGAGCATGTCTCTGTAGCCCGCTCTTTCCTCATCAACCTCCTTCAGCAGCTTTTCATCTCCGTATATTCTGGAAAGTATCACCTGAGCCACCTTGGCGCTGTTTGACCATGACCCCCTGGAGGAGTATTCGCATACTCTCCTGAATTCTTCGGCTATAGGCTCGGTCTTTGCCACACATATCATAGCCCCGCATCTTGTTCCGTATAATGTAAAGGTCTTTGAAAGGCTGTAGGCGATTACGGATATTACGTTTTCAGGAAGCCTTTCCAGCTTTGGGAAAAACCTTCTGTATTCCTCCTCGTCTCCCGCAAAATCTATGTATGCCGCGTCTATTACAAGCGCTACGGCCTTTCCTACCGAGGCTTCGTCGCCGAGGATCTCCGTCACACTGTCCCAGTCCTCCAGTGTGAGGGAATATCCCGTAGGATTGTGGGCAGGAGTGTTTAATATTATTACCAGGCTTTCCTGTTTTCCCAGCAGCTCATTTACCTTCTTCTTAAAATCGGCGCTGTTGAATTTTCCCTCCTCTGTAAAAAACTCAAAGGTTTCTACAGATCTTCCTATTTCTCCCGCTATGGTATTGTAGGGAGCCCAGTGCCAGTCGGAGGTCAGCACCTTGTCTCCGTCTTCCGAATAGTTGGATATTACATTTCTCAGGGCTCCCGTTCCCCCGGGAGTAGCCACCGCTCTTATAAATCCTCCGGGCTGATGCTTTCCGAAGGCGGCCTTTATTACAGCCTCCCTGAATGAAGGGATGCCGCCTATAGGCGCGTAATCGGCATAGTCGGCGGGAGACAGCTCTTTAAACACTCTGTCCACCGAGGAGAGAACCACCAGTCTTCCCTCATCGTCAAGAAGAGAGCCGATGGTGGCGTTTATAACCTTATCCGCTCCCTTTTGAGCTATCATTGCCTTCGCCCTGCTGCTTATTCCGAAAATTTTATCTTCCTGCGGAATGCTTCTTCCGTTTTCTCTGGCTAAAATATATTTTGACACCTTTATCACCTCATTCCCTAAAAATCCTTTTCATTATAATATTATGCCTCTTTAATTACAAGTAATTGACAGTATGATTTTTTTCCTCTCTGTCGATAATAAAACCATGGGAGGTGAAGAGTGCATGAGACAGGAAAAAAAGCAGAAAGATAAGACTGCCGCGGTGTTGGTTCTATGTTTCTGCCTTATGGCTCTCGTTTCGGTTTTTGTGGTAAAAGCCAACATCGACAAGCTGAGAGATAATATGGACAGCACGGAAACGGCCGATGTGGTAAAAAAGCAGACCGTTGCTCAGGAAGAGGAAACAGAGGCGGAAACCCCTGTAGTGGACAGCAGGCAGCAGGAAAGTGAAGGCTCCGGAGCTTCTTCTTCGGAATTTATTGTTCCCCTGGAGGGGAAAATTATCATGGATTACTCCATGGACATGCCCATATACTGGGCTACTCTCGACCAGTACATGACCCACGAGGGAGTGGATATCGCAGGCTCCGCGGGATCTGAGGTGAAGGCCTGCGCCGCCGGTACAGTCACCAGGGTAGAGGAGGATGACCGTTTCGGAATAACCGTTGAGGTAAATCACGGAGAGGGACTCATATCCATATACGGCAACCTTCAGCAGGAAGGGCTTATTGAGCTGGGAGAGGTTGTTGACAAAGGCGCTGTCATAGGAAAGGTGGGGCAGAGCTCCAGTTTTGAGTTTCAGGATCCCCAGCATCTTCATTTCGCTATGACTCTCAACGGAAGCCCCGTCAATCCTCACGACTATATACAGGGGCTCTAAAAGAAAAAAGCAGAGCATGGAGCCCCACTCTGCTTTGCTGTTCTTTTAGATTTTATATGCTTACGGACGTATAAATTTTACATAGTTTATATTTTTCCCCTTGTTCATAAACTTTTCCTCATATTCGGTGGTAATCGCGGCCGCCGGCAGTCCCGAGGCGTGAAGATCTCTCGTCAGCCGGACAGCTTCAAGTCCCGCGGCTTCTCCCTCTCGAAGAGTAAAATCAAAGAGAGCGTTGTTATCCGTCTTAACCTCTATTGCTCCGCCCCTTTTCAGAACCCTCATGTAATCTCTGAGCCGGTTTCTGTGGGTAAGCCTCCTCTTCTCATGACGCGTCTTGGGCCAGGGATCGCTGAAATTGAGAAAGATCCCTTCAAGGCTCTCCTCTTCGAAAAAATTTTCCATCCCGTCCATGAACACGGGCAGGAATCTGAGGTTTTCAAGGCTGCGTAAGCAGCCCCCTTCTTCCTGTCTTTTTTTCTCAGCTCGGGCCTTTTCCAGGGCCCTGAGGATTACGGTTTCCTGGCCCTCTACTCCTACGAATCCCGCTTCAGGCTCCTTCAGCGCCTTTTTTATTATAAAGCTGCCTTTGCCGCAGCCTATTTCAACGTACAGCTTCCTTGAGCCGAAAATTTCCCTCCATTTACAGGGAGACGGCTCCCGGACAATAAAAGAGGAGCAGGCCATGAGCCTTTCCTCCAGATCCTTTGCTTTTCTCTGTCTCACAGCAGTATCCTTTCCGCCGCTATGAGAGCCAGAAAGCCGATGAATATCAGTACGGCGGCCAGATCTCTCCTTTGCAGCTTCATTCCGTTCATTCTCGTTCGCTTCACACCGCTTCCGTAGCATCTGGCTTCCATTGCCATGGCCAGATCCTGAGCTATTCTGAAGGCGCTTATAAAGAGAGGCACCAGTATAGGAATCAGAGCCCTGGCCCTTCTCATTATGTTTCCGCTTTCAAAATCAGCGCCTCTGGCCATCTGAGCCTTCATTATCTTGTCGGTTTCTTCAAGAAGAGTCGGGATGAATCTCAGAGCGATGGTCATCATCATAGCCAGCTCATGCGCCGGAAGTCCTATTTTTCTGAAGGGCGACAGCAGAGACTCTATGCCGTCTGTAAGATTCATGGGCTTTGTTGTAAGGGTCAGAAGGGAGGAGCCTATTATTAGAAGGATGAGCCTTATTACCATAAAGGCCGCCGTTCTCAGCCCCTCTCTCGTTATATCCAGAGGCCCCAGAGATACTATGACCTCTCCGTCAAGCATAAATATATTTATTACAAAGGTAAATCCTATGATTATAAAAACCGGCTTAAGTCCGCGAAGAATAAACCTGAGAGGGACCTTTGAAATTATTATGACCGCCGCCAGAGCAGCCGCGGCTATGGCGAATCCCAGAAAATCCTTTACCACAAAAAGGGCTACAATGTAAAAAATTGTAACCATTATTTTCACCCTCGGATCCAGTCTGTGGACCCAGGAGCTTCCGGGATAAAATTGTCCCAAGGTAATATCTCTTATCATAATTATCAGGCTCTCTTTTTCAGTATTCCGGCTATTTCATCCGCCGTTTCTTCCATGGTCAGGCATTCTCCTGTTATATCAAAACCGCTCTCTCTGAGTCTCACAGCGATTTCCTTTGAATCCGGCAGAGCCAGTCCCATCTCTTTAATTTCATCGGCTCTGGAAAAAACCTCCGCAGGTGTTCCGTTCATTATAAGCCTCCCGTGGTCCATGACGAGAACACGGTCGGCCATTTGAGCTATATCGTTCATGTTGTGAGATATGAGAAACACTATATTGTTCTCTTTTCCGTGTATGGCCTTTACCATACTGAGGATATCATCGTGAGCCCTGGGATTAAGACCCGCCGTAGGCTCATCCAGTATGAGAACCTCCGGCTTCATGGCCACCACTCCGGCTATGGCCACACGACGCTTCTGCCCTCCTGAAAGCTCAAAGGGAGAAAGATTCTTGACCCTATGGTAATCGAGCCCCACCAGCTCTACAGCCTCGCGGGCGCAGGCAGCGGCCTCCTCTTCCGACATTCCCAGATTAAGAGGGCCGAATTCCACATCCTTTGCCACTGTCTCCTCAAAGAGCTGGTACTCCGGATACTGAAAGACAAAGCCGATTTTTTTTCTTATGTCTCTCATTACCACTCCGGGAGCCGTTATATCCGTACCGTTTACGATGATCCTTCCCGATTTCGGCTTAAGAAGCCCGTTGAGATGCTGAGCCAGGGTGGATTTACCGGAGCCCGTATGGCCTATGATACCCACCAGCTCTCCCTTTTCCGCTCGAAAGGACACATCCTTTATGGCTGTAGCCTCATGGGGAAGCCCTTCGCTGTATATGTGAGTTAATTCCTTTACTTCTATTGACATTGTCCTTCCCTCAGGCTCTTTAAAAAATCAACTATTTCCCTTTCCGTCAGTATTTCTGCCGGAATTTTAATATCCCTTTCCTTAAGGAGCATGGACAGCCTTACGGCGGGAGGCACGTCAAGGCCTATCTCCAAAAGCCGGCCGGCGCTTTGGAATATTTCCCGCGGCGTTCCTTCCAGCTTTTTCCTTCCCTGATCCAGCACCGTTATTCTGTCCGCTTCAGCCGCCTCCTCCATAAAATGAGTTATGAGAACCGTGGTTATGCCCTTTTGGTTGAGCTTTTTTATAATTGACATTACTTCCCGTCTGCCTCTGGGGTCAAGCATTGCCGTAGGCTCGTCGAAAACGATACATTCCGGCTCCATGGCCACTGCTCCGGCTATGGCTACCCTCTGCTTCTGTCCTCCCGAAAGGAGATGTGGTGCCTTTTTCCTGTGATCATACATTTCCACAGCTTTAAGGGCTTCGTCAACCCTCCTTCTTATTTCCAAAGGCTCCACTCCCAGATTCTCCGGGCCGAAGGCCACGTCGTCCTCTACCACGGAGGAAACTATCTGGTTGTCAGGATTCTGGAACACCATTGCCACCTTTTTTCTCACTTCCCAGAGATTTTCCTTAAGTGAGGTGTCCATTCCATCTACGTACACCTTTCCCTCAGAAGGAACCAGAAGCCCGTTTATATTCTTCGCCAGGGTAGATTTTCCTGATCCGTTCTGACCTATGACCGCCGCGAAGCTTCCCTTCTCCACGTTAAGGCTGACGTTCTCCAGGGCCTTTACCCTGGTGCCGTCCTCGCTCTTTACATATTCAAATGTCAGATTTTCCACCCTTATGAAATCCGCCATCAGATATTCTGTCCTTTCACCGCTCCTCTTCTTTTCCGTAATAGGAATCCAGCCATTCCTTCATTGTATAGACGTCAGGCTGGCCCGGAGCCGACTGTCCGCTGCCTGCGGCAAAGGTTATACACGACCCGTACCGTCCCGCCGCCACGCGTGTAGGCTTGCCCAGCTCTCCCATGGCCATCATTGCTATGGGACCTATGTTGTTTTTACTGAGAAAGGCCGAGGCCTTGAGAAGATTCTCCGCGTCCTCCTTGCTGTAGGCCATGGCCGCCACCTTGCAAATGTCGGCGTTGAGGCTGTACATGTATTTTACCAGATTTATAAGCTCCTCAGGCTTTGGCATCCCCTTGAAATCATGATATGAAAGTATCACCCTGGCGCCGCAGGAGTGTATTTCATCTATTTTCTCCCTGAGTCGGGGCTCGTCTACAGTATCGTTTTCATCAAAAAACTCAATGTCTATAAAATCGGCCAGCCCCGATTCGGCCACAAGACTGAATATGCTCTCATTCTGCTCCTTGGTGGTCTCCACCTGACCGCCCTGAGCCTTTCTTCTCACCGTAAATATTACCGGCATGGATTCGGCTATGTAATTTATATCATCGAGAATCTTTACCAGCTCCAGATAGGTATCCTTGCTCTTAAGCTTCTCGTCGATATTATCCATTGCCGCCAGATAATAGTCCGCTCTCCATTCGATTATGTCGCAGGGCAGTTTTTTCGCCTCTTCACATTCCTTTACTATTCCTTCAGGATCTGTTCCTATTATCGGTACTACGACTTTAGGCCTTCCGGGCTGCAAAACCATATCTTTAACCTTCAATGTATTCATAGCAGTCTCCTTTCCAATCCTAAACGCGGATTAATTCTATCATTTTTTTCCCTCTTTGAAAAGTCCAATATAAGCTGCGCATGTGAAACTGAAAATACGAGGACCCCTCTTCTGCCCTCGTATTACGCTTTTTACAATTATATACTTTTAATGTGAAGACTTTTTGTTATCTTAAAATCCCTCTTCCCCAAAAGAGCCTGCGCGGCCTGTATAACCCTTATCAGCTGTTGGTAAGTATAACCTGATCAACAGCCTCGGCCACGTCCTCACACAGATCGCAGCAATGCTCCAGCTGATCGTACAGCAGTGTCCAGGCCATAATCTCCACCGGATCTCCCGCCTCCTTGTAAAGAGAATGCATCGCCTGTGAAAACAGCTTGTCACCGTCCTCTTCAAGGCGGTTGATTTCAATAATGGAATCTCTTATGGTCTTTGATTTTCTGAAATTGGAAAATCCCTCCATCATCGCCTTCATCTCCCTGCAGCATTGTATTATTATGGCGGAAAACTCCAGAGCATCCTTTCTGAGGGTTTTGATGTTGTACATATACATTCTCAGCAGAACGTCCTCCAGCCCGTCTGTCACATCGTCTATGGCGTCGGCCAGCTTCAGGATGTCCTCTCTGTCAATAACGGTTATAAACTCTTTAAGAAGCTTTCCCAGCATATCATGCTTGGCGATATCCGCCGCGTGCTCCACCTTGTGCATCTCCTCAATGTGCTTCGGCAGCTTTTCCGGGTCAAATTCCTTAAGATTATCGTGCAGCAGCTCCGCCGCTTTACAGGCGTAGGCCGTACCCTCCGCCAGCATACCGAAATAGTCATGATCCTTTTTTCTTCCCATATTCCTTTTCCTCCGTTAGAATATCCACATGAATAATTTCGCCATCAGAAAGCCTATAAGTCCGCATCCCGGGAAGGTAAGCAGCCAGGTCAGACCCATATCCTTTACAATTCCCCAGTTGACGCTGGAGAGCCTGCGCGCGGCGCCCACTCCCATAATCGCCGTTGTCTTTGTGTGAGTTGTGGAAACCGGAAGCCCTGTAAGCGAAGACAGGAGCAGACATCCGGTCGCGGCGATATCCGCCGAAAAGCCCTGATATTTTTCCAGCTTCACCATGTCCATTCCCACCGATTTGATAATGCGGTATCCGCCTATCGAGGTGCCCAGCCCCATAACAAGGCTGCATAAGAGCATGAGCCAGATGGGGATCTGAAACGTGGTAGTTTCCCCCTGTCCGTTAACCAGGAAAACTCCCAGCATGAAAACACCCATAAATTTCTGCCCGTCCTGAGCTCCGTGCATAAAGGCCATAGTGGCTCCTCCGGCTATCTGCGCGCCTCCGAAGAAGCCGGTGGTTCTGCGGCGGTCCATCCCTCTGCATATGAGGGTAATCACCTTGGAGCAGAGCCAGCCGAAGCCAAAGCCTAAAACAGTTGACAGCACCAGGCCGTAAACAACCTTTATCCATTCCGATCCGTTAATTCCTTCAAGACCGCTGTGGAGGGCGATTGCCGCTCCTGATATGCCGGCTATGAGAGCATGGCTTTCACTTGTGGGAATACCGAACCACCATGCGGCGGTGGCCCAGACGACAATGGCCACCAAAGCGGCGCACAGGGCGATAAGCGCATCCTCCGCGTTCCCCCCGAAGTCAACCATATTGTATATGGTAGCGGCAACGCTGGCGTTTATCATGGTCATGAAAAACACACCTATAAAGTTGAAGGCGGCGGCCATAACAATGGCCTTACGAACGCCTATGGCCCTGGTAGACACACATGTGGCAATGGCATTGGGAGCATCCGTCCAGCCGTTTACCAGAATCACCGCCAGGGTCAGCAGAACGGTTACGGCCAGAACAGGATTGGATATTACCTGCTCAAAAAAGACAGAAAACGAAATCGTCATATTTTGTCCTCATTTTTCAAATTATAAACCTTGATATATGCTCTTCGACAATTGTAAATAAAAGGCCTGTTTCCGTCACGTTTTTTTTACTCTATTTTACACAAAATTTACATTATAAAAAATAAGCGGCAAAGGGCGCGTCTCCTCTACCGCTTAAAAATTCCCGTTTCCTTCATGTCCTTATCCGTTACGGTTAAATCTTTGTAAACTTATGGTCTACTGCTCCTGGCCTCTCAGCCTGTAGGTAAAGTAGCTGCGGGCCGGAGTTTTGCAGAGAGCCGCGGCAATTGCCACGGCGATAACCATTCCGGCCGCGAACTGTCCTATGTTCCACGGCACTCCCAGAAGCGGAGTAACCCAGTTTCCGTACATTATTCCTTCAGCGAAATAATAGGCGGCCACCATGAAGCTTCCGGCGATAATCATTCCGATAATCTCTCCCACGAGAAATTTTCCTTTTGAAATGTTCTCGTTTTTTGAGAAAAGCATTATTACAAGGCCCAGGATTACAGCCATTATTCCCTTTATGCCGAAGGACCAGGGAGCCCACATGGCGAATCCGCCCACAAGGTCTCCCAGCATCCCGCCGAGAGCCGCGGCAACGGCTCCGTATTTCCAGCCAAGTATCAGAACAGAAAGAAATACCATGGCGTCTCCCAGATGAACATATCCCTGAGTAAATGGAATAGGTATTCTTATAAACAAAATGGATACCATTATGAGGCACATCATCAGCGCCGTGAGAACTATTTTGAATGTATTGGTCGTTGTCTTCATTTTAAATCCCTCTTTTCAAATCTCTGTGTTTATAATATACTATATTAAGGGAAAAGTGTATGTAAATAAATAGACAATAATAATTATTTTTATATATACAGTTTGGAGGATTGTCATGAAAGCCATAATGCCTGTCTTCGATGAAAACAGAAAAAAGCCCTACTATCTTCAGCTTTATGAATATATAAAGGAGGGCATACTTTCCGGCGAAATTCAGGAGGGCGAAAAGCTGCCGTCCCTTCGCAGCCTTTCAAAATCAACGGAGCTGAGCATCACCACCATAGAGCAGGCCTACAATCAGCTGCTGGTGGAGGGCTACATACGCAGCAAGGCTCAATCCGGCTACTATGTGAGCAGAGTCTTCTCTCATTCAAAGCAAAGTGTATCCTCCCAAAAGGAGATTTTTTCTCCGAAAGTGTCTTCTCTTGAGGAGGTAATGAAGGCTTCTCCTCCGGCTTATTACTATGATCCCGACTGCTTTGACTTTAACAAATGGAAAAAATGTATGAACAAGGTAATAAACGAATACTCCTCCTCATTTTTCTTTGAGAGCGATCCTCAGGGAGAAGAGGCTCTCAGAATAGAGATCTGCCGCTATCTCTATATGTCCCGCGGAGTGGAATGCACGCCCCGTCAGATAGTAATAGGCGCGGGAACCCAGCAGATTACCAATCAGCTGGCCACCATACTGAGAAAGCTCTCCATAGAAAACGTGGCGCTGGAGGATCCCGGCTACACTCCCGTGCGGAGCATATTCCGCGACAGAGGCTTTGCCATAACTCCCGTAAAGGTTGCCGAGGACGGGCTCATTATAGAAAAGCTTCCCACCAATATAAGGACGGCCGCCTACGTAAGTCCCTCAAACCATGTATTCACAGGATCCGTTATGCCTGTGGGAAGAAGATATGAGCTTATAAACTGGGCCGCCGCAAATGACAGCTACATAATAGAAGACGATTATGACAGCGAGCTGAGATATTTCGGAAGGCCCATACCCGCTCTGAAAAGCCTCAAGGGAAACGACCGCGTCATTTATCTGGGGTCCTTTTCAACCACCCTGTTCGCCGCCGTAAAAATAAGCTATATGGTTCTGCCGGAAAAAATGTCCCGCCTCTTTCTGTCCACGGCAGGAGACTATTCCCAGACATGCTCAAAGATGGAGCAGCTTACCCTGGCCATGTTTATGGAAACGGGAAACTATCAGACCCACATAAAAAAGCTGCGCAAGCTTTACTCTCAGAAGCTTGCCGCAGCTTCGGACATTCTGGCCGGGGAGGGACGCGGTTTTATAGACATGCGCAACAAAACCTCCGGCATAAATATACTTTTAAAGGTGTCGACGAAAAAAACGGGCGAGCGCCTTCGCCGTGAGGCGCAGTCTCTCATGGTGCCCGCTGTTCCTCTTGAGGATTCGGATCTGCTGATACTTTATTACAATCAGATTCCTCTTGAGAGGATGGCCCCTGTTCTGAAGGAGCTTGTTGCTCTTTGGAGGTCCCGCTGAGCAGTCCCTGCCGCTTTCTCTCTTTTCTTCCCCACATAATACATACAGCCGCCAGCAGGGCTGTTGACAAAAGACTTATAAGGGCTCCCGGAATTATTCCGGGAGGTCTGAAGGAAAGGCTTATTTCATGGGTTCCCTCACTCAGGTTCACGGATATAAAGGCTCCTCCCACAAGCTGATCTATCTCCCTTTCCTCTCCGTCAACTGTAAGGCTCCAGCCCTCCTCATAAGGTATGGAGGTTACCAGAACCCCTGCTTCCTTTGCCTCTACGGTGCCTTCTATATAGGTATCTCCCCAGTCATCCACCGTCATCATGCTTGAGGAAATAATCTCATAGGCTTCGCTCCAGGCTTCATCATCTAAAGTACATACGTGGCACCTTATGCTTCCCATCATCCCCTCATCGTATTTCACCTCTATTCTGAAGGGCTCTCCTTCCTCCAGAGAGCCGATGTTAACTATGGAGCCGCAGTCGTTTCTGATCTCCGTATCCTTTGTATTGTCCTCCCTTTTCACAGCTATGGATGCAGCGTTGTCCGCCTCTATGAAGACATAGTGCTGCCCTGCCTCCACGGCTGTATATCTGAGCTCCACAACGCTTTCGGAGTCCTCATCCTGTACGGCCGGCGATATAATTCCCTCTCCCTCGAGAGAAAGCCCCGCATTGGAGGAGGCCGGCTCATTCATTTCAACCTCTCTGAAAACATCTCTGTATCTGTTTCCCGTGGCCGCTCTCACATAATCCTCAAGAACAGTAAAGGGGTTGTCGTTTTCCGTGTCCCATGTTCTTATTTCATCACCTGTCATGTATCCTATGGAAAGAGGATATATGTTTTCATAAAGATATGAATGGCCCGAGGTGTCCTTTAACACAAAGCTGTCGTCCTCAAGGGGCAGATTTCTGCATATTATATATTTAACGTTAAGGATGGCATTGGTAACGGGGTTTGTCAGATTATAGTTGTATCTGTTTTTTCCCGGCTCTCCTTCAACTCCTATTTTCTCCATGAGCGCCGTGGCTTCCGCGTTAAGAGACGAGGAAAACTGTGATATTCCTCTGTAATGATAGAAGGCCGGATTGTTGAGAAGATAATTATCATCCATTTCCGTTCTGACGAATTCCTCTCTCGTCTCCTGTGCCAGGGCCCGCACATCCTCGCTGTTGGCGAAATACGAATCTCTTGACGTGGTTCCCACCTTGTCAAAGGAGGTTGCCGCTCCCGCCGCCAGCTCCGCCGCTATTATGAAGACAATGAGAAAATGGAACACCCTCCTGTGGATAATACCCTTTCTGTAGAGTATCATTACCAGACAGTACATGGTCAGCCACGCCATTCCCATATAGAAGAACAGGTCCTCATCGTCCACAACTCTTCCCAGCAGCCTCTGGGCGATAATATAGTACCCTGTTCCCGCGGCCAGAATAATCCACAGCGATCTTACGCTCACCCGGTCTATTCTCAGGAAGGCCTTGTGGGCCATGGCCACCAGAATAAAGCATATGACAAAGGTGTATCTGTAAGGAAGCTGGTTTGGAAAATGGAATCCGTGCCATATGAAATCCAGCTTGTTTATATTAAGGCTCAGGAACATGAATATGAGGAAAGCCGAATTCAGAGCCTTCTCCCTTGTGGATATGGATTTGCTCAGGCCGTAGAAAACCAGCAGTATAACCGTCAGAAGCCCGCAGTAAAGGTTAGGCAGTCCTTCTCTGTAGGTCAGCTCCGCGTTGGGAAGCAGCTGATTGAGCACCTCCAGAGCGTCGTTGTAAAACAGCCAGTTATCGGGCATATCCTCCGAAATGTAATATGTGCTCTGCATACTTATATATGTCGGTAGCAGCATAACGGCGGCCATGGCTATGGCAAGAAGGGAAAACCCCACAGCCTTTCCCGTGGTTTTAATGACTCTCGCGGCTCTGAGCCTCCTGACCTTTATAAAGTAAAGAACAGGATAATAGAAAAGTATGAATATACATACCATTATGGCCGTATAGTAATTTATAAACACCGTAAGAGCGAGACTGACCGTGTAAAGCCCGGGCCTTCCGCCGTCTATTATTCTGTTGAGTCCCATTATGCAGAGGGGCAGAAGGGCTACCGCATCCAGCCACATTATGCACCAGTAGTAGGCCATTACATAGGCGCAGAGAGCGTACATGGAGGCGAAGGCCGCCGTCACCATATCTCCTCTGCCATGGATGTATCTCAGATAGACAGCCATGAAGCTTCCCGAAAGTCCTATTTTAATAAGGAGTATTACAGTGACCCCTTCCATTACAAGGCTTTCGGGGAAAACAGCCAGCAGCAGATTGAGGGGGCTCCCGCCGTAGTAGGCCAGAAGGTTCCAGAAATTGCTTCCTCCCGCTCCGTCCCAGGTGTAAAAAAGGCTTCCTCCCTCCTGGAGCTTATACTGAAGCTCGCTTAAAAAGGGCAGGTACTGGTGGTACATGTCTATAACGGCCAGCTGCCGGTCTCCGAAGGGATATACCCCCTCAGCCGCCATGGCTGTTACAACCAGTATCACAGGCAGCAGAAAGGCCGCGAAAATACATCTGTTTCTGTATATAAAAGCTTTAATTCTCATCATCTATGTTGCTTTCCTTTTCTATATATATAGGTCTTCCCTTGGTCTCCATATACATTCTGCCTATATACTCCCCTATAATGCTCAGTATGGCTGTTATAAGCCCTCCGAAAAAGAGTATGAGGCATATGGTGGAAGCGTATCCGGGCGTGTCCTTTCCCACAATAAGGGTTTTAAGTATTTCAAGGATGAGATACAGAGCCGAGCCGACAGCCGTAACTCCTCCGAAGACTCCAGCGAATTTAAGAGGAGAAGCCGCGAAATCAATGAAGCCGTCAAGGGCGTATTTCATAAGACTCCACATTGACCATTTGCTTTCGCCCGATATTCTCCTGACGTTTTCAAACTCTATCCATGCGGTGGAAAAGCCCACCCAGGCGAATATTCCCTTGGAAAATCTCTGGGTTTCCGGCATACTGACAACCGCCCTGACCATTTTTCTTCTCATCATTCTGAAATCCACGGCTCCGTCGACTATTTCAATATCGCTGTACCTGTTCATTATTTTGTAAAAGGCTCTCGCCATGGCGCTGCGTATTTTAGGCTCTCCTTTTCTCGACACCCTTCTTGCCGCGCAGCTGTCGCACCCCGTTGACATAATCTTTTCTATCATTTCCTCTATCAGCCGCGGAGGATGCTGAAGATCACAGTCCATTATAACGGCCAGCTCTCCCGAGGAGGCCCGCAGGCCCGCGTACATTGCCGCCTCTTTCCCAAAATTCCTGCTGAAGGAAATATATTTTACCCTTTTGGACTTCTCTGACAGTTTTTTTATTTCCTTTAAGGTGTCGTCGCCGCTTCCGTCGTCTATAAAAATATATCTGAAAATAAACCCGTCAGTCTTCTCCGCCACCTTTTCGGTTTCGGAAAAAAATCTCTCCACATTGTCCTCCTCGTTGAAGCAGGGTACTATTATATCCAGATATTTGTTTTCTTTTTTTTTATCCATTCGTCTATTCCTCGAGAACCTGTTTTTATAAGGTAAGTTTGCACCATATATCGCCTTTTGTCAATAAACAGCCTGCTGATACGCCGCGCTTTATCCTTATAAAATCAAAACCACGAAAATCAA
>DVMP01000086.1 GCA_018714925.1 Candidatus Allocopromorpha excrementigallinarum | reverse complement strand
AAAGCCCCAGAAGAGTTCCTATTCCCATGAAAAATTTCGCGTAGTTTCTTATGGAGTTTCTGTCCTCAAAATTGTCGGTTATTTCCGCGCCCAGAGCCTCATATGGAAGAACAAACAGCGTATGCATCCCTATTATTCCAAGAACCGCCGCTCCATAGTAGGGTAGCTTGAAATTCTGAGGAAGCTCTACCGCGGAAAAACACATTATGCAGAAGAGCGCAGCAGGAAGAATAGCGGCTCTCATAAATGGAATTCTTCTCCCGCTTTTGGATCTGCAGCTGTCGCTTTTATAACCGAGATAAATTACAAACAAGGCGTTAGCCACCGTCGAAACAGATATAATGGCCCCGGCGCTTACTGTATTTACTTTGGCGACATCTGTAAGAAAAAACATCGCATAGAAAGAATACAATATGTATATGGCGCTCTCCCCTGTGGATCCCAGTCCGTATCCCA
Source organism: Candidatus Allocopromorpha excrementigallinarum (assembly GCA_018714925.1). Classification (GTDB taxonomy): domain Bacteria; phylum Bacillota; class Clostridia; order Peptostreptococcales; family Anaerovoracaceae; genus Lentihominibacter; species Lentihominibacter excrementigallinarum. The sequence goes on along the minus strand of DVMP01000086.1, from coordinate 6,054 downwards.
GTCTTTCCACAGCAGTAAGCCTATTTAGAGAAGATTTCATCGCATATCCTCCTTACATAAGCGTATGACCTGGCTGTTCCTTTAAGGCCCTGAAATGTAGCATCCTCCATACTTATCATTCCATCAAAGCCGCTGTCCTTTATAATAGTAAGCATTTCCTTTATAGGCACTGTTCCCTCGCCGAAAACAGTGGTTTTTAAATTTCCGTTCTTATAGTTGTAGTCCGTTATATGAAGCGACTCCAGACGATCAAGGACTGCGTCAAGTATTGTTCTCCAGTCTTCCAGAAAAAAGGCGTTCCCCGTATCATAATTAAAGCCTACAGAAAGTTTTTTAAGCTCTTCCCATGTATTTAAAAATCGGCCTATATCAAAGCAGAAATTTGGCCTTTTCCATGTAGGCGGTTTTGAATCATTTTCAAAGACAATACGAATACCGTATTTATCCGCTTCTTTGATACACTCCTCAAAACAGGCGCACATATTGTTTATAGCTTCCTTTGTATCCGCCAGAGCCTCATCGTGGGCAGCACCTCCCGGAAGCCTTATAAACTTTCCCCCAAGGGCTGCAGTCTTTCTTATTTTTTCCTTTGCCGCTGCCACAGACTCCCTTCTCACTCCCCTGTCCGGATGTGTAAAGTCCGTATAAGCACTCAGCATATTAAAAGGCAAAGCACATTTTCCGCGCATGCTTTTCAACTGATCTTCAGAAAGTCCCGCTACAGCGCTTTCTCCCAGATCAAAATAGTCAAATCCTATTTTTTCCGCCTCTTGGGACCACTGTACAATACTTATTTCACCCGAGGCCATAAGAGGATATATGCTCACAGGTAGGCAGCTTAATTTTTTCCTCAATGAATTCACCGTCCTTTATATTCTTACTGAAAGTTCCTCCTACACAAAACCCCGGTTCCTTTTCCGGGGTTTGCTAAAGGAGAACTTATGTTGATAATCACGGCCTGATGCCGCTTACATTTTTTTGCCAAGCTCATAGGCTTTCTCAAGCCCGTCAGTCTTTTTAACATCGCCTTTTTCCATAAGAGCTGGTACGGCCACATATCCCGCCGCTTCCCACTGCATATACTTAGCAAGGCCTTCATACCATGGAACAACAGCGTCAAAGGCGTGCTCATCCGCACCGTCGCCACAGGTAATCATAGCGAACTTCTTGCCTGCCAGACTCTTCTGACATGCAGGTACAACGTAAGCATAAAGCTTATCAACTACCGCCTTCAGATGAGACGGGAACTGGGACCAGTACATAGGTGCGGCAAACACCAGGCTGTCCGCGGCTTCCAGCTCCGACCCTATTTTTACAAAGTCATCATCAAGAGAACACGATCTTTCTTTCGACCAGCATGTCTGGCAGTGAAGACAGCCCTTTATATTCATCATAGCTGTATCAAACCTTACCACATCATATCCGGCCTCCTTTGCGCCTTTTGTAAAAGCGTCAACCATAAGCGCAGTATTTCCGTCTTTCCGAGGGCTTCCGGTCAGTATCAGCATTTTTTTCATTGTCTTACCTCCAATCTTGTTTTTTCTTTTTCTTTATGACCTTTTTCACAGCTTCAGCTATATTAGGCGCGGTAAGCTTAAACCGCTCCATCAAATAATCCTGAGGACCCACCTCTCCGAATTCATCCTTTACACCTACACGCTCCAAAGGCACCTGACAGTTTTCAGCGAGGACTTCCGCTACAGCGCTTCCAAGTCCTCCGATAACCTGATGATTTTCCGCTGTCACAACAGCTCCTGTTTCTTTCGCGTATCTTATAATACACTCTCTGTCAACAGGCTTTATGGTAAACATATCTATGACCGCTGCCTCTATGCCCTCCTTCGCAAGCATATCTGCCGCTTCCAGAGCTTCCGCTACCATTAGGCCACAGGCAAAGACAACTGCATCTTTACCTTCACGAAGAGTTACGGCCTTTCCTATCTCAAATTCCGAGCCTTCCTCATAGATCTGTAATGTTTTTTTCCTGGTAAACCTCATGTACTGAACCCCATAAGTTTCTGCCAGAGTTTTTGTCAGGCTTGTCATCATAACAGGATCCGATGGTTCCAGAACCGTTACCCCCGGCATAACCCGCATTATTCCCATATCTTCAAAGGGCATATGAGTTCCACCGTTATTCGTCGCGCTGACTCCCGCGTCTCCGCCTATAATCTTTACATTAAGCTTTGGATAGGCACAGCTCATAAATATCTGATCGTATACTCTCCTTGTGGCGAATACGGCGAAGGTATTGAAAAACGGAATCATTCCCGCAACAGACATGCCTCCCGCCATACTGCACCCATTGGCCTCTTCTATTCCTACATTAACAGACCTCTCAGGAAACTCGGCCGCAAAAGGTTTAAGCCCCATAGAACTGCAAAGATCACAGTTTACCATGGCTATACGCTCATCTTTTTTGGCAGCCTCAATAAGAGCGTCACAATATGCCTGCCGCATTTCCTTATGGCTTGCCCTGAATTCTTTAAGCAGCTTTACCATTTTAAATCACCTCCCGGATATGTACCTTCAGCATATCTCCTCTCTATTTCTTTGATGCTTTCTTCAGCTTCTTCCGGACCAAAGGTTAGATAATGGTTGAATTCTACTTTTTCAGCAAAATCCACTCCCAGACCTTTAAAAGTATCAAGAACTATACAGTGCGGTTTACCCGGATTATCTTTTGCCCTTTCTACAGCCTTGTATATTTCGAGTGTATCATAACCTTTTACGGTTACTGCATCAAACCCGAAAGCCCTGAACTTTTCTTCAATATTTACCGGATCATTAATATCCTCAAGACGTCCATCCAGCTGTTTTTTGTTCCAGTCAACAAAGGCTATCAGATGATCGAGCTTAAGGGAATTTGCCGTTTCACATGCTTCCCAGATCTGTCCTTCATTACACTCGCCATCACCCATAATGCAATATATCCAGTTATCTCTGCCCTGCTGTCTGTTGGCGTAAGCGATGCCGACAGCCGCCGACAGACCCTGTCCCAGAGACCCGGTACTCATATCTACCCCCGGAACCTTCAGTCTGTCCGCATGACTTGGCAGATTGGTCCCTCCTTTATTCAGCGTCTTTAACCAGTCCATAGGGAAAAATCCCTTTAACGCAAGAGTGGCGTAAAGTGCCGGAGCACAATGCCCCTTCGAAAGCACAAACCAATCTCTCTCCTCCCATTTCGGATTTTTGGGGTCAATTTTCATAACACCTCCGTAAAGCACCGCCAGTACATCTGCCAGGGAGGCAGAGCCTCCTATATGTCCAAAGCCTGCTTCAGCCAGCACCCGAAGCGTCCATATACGTATATCCGCGCTAAATCTTTTAATCTTTTCCAAATCAACTGCATTACTCATTTTTTCTTCCTCTCTTACAGCATAGCCTCATGCTTGTTAAATATCTCGTTGATCTTCAACGCGACCTCTATTCTTTCCTCCTGTGTAACTGTCTGATTTATAACGGGTATCTGGCAGACAGTAATAGCCGGTTTAAAATCCAGTATAGTATCAAGGGTATCCAAAGTTATGGAGTGTGCTATACACAGCTTCTCCGCAGGTACAACGGAAAGGATTCTTTTGATATCGTTTACATGCAGCTCATTTGGCCTGAGAGCCTGAGAAGCCGCATGCATTCCTATAATATCCACACCCAGATCCATAAGTTCTTCGGCTCTCTGTTCCAGATTTTTAACGTTCATCAGATCAGCTTCACATGGTTTTCCGTATTCATGAGCCACTCTTGCCTGCTCGCTGATCACATAGTCGTGAGAGCCTCCTTCTACTGTCACAATATCCGCTCCCGCCTCATACATGGGCACTGACATAAGGCTCGCCGCATCTATCATTTTACAGTCAACGAGGATCTCCTGATTAGGACACCTCTCCCTTACCTCTCTTATAGCCCTTAGGCCCTCAAAAAAGATAAGTGGTGTGCCGATTTCTATTATCTCCGGCATTTCACCTACAGCGTCAAGACACGCATGTGCCTGCTCCATATTAAGAACATCCAATCCAAACTGCCATTTCAACCTTCTTCCCATTTTATTTCCTCCTCTTTTTCTTTTGCTGAGCAGCTTTATATAGATAATATTTCCGCCATTTTTACACATCTCATGTCCATGGTTTTCTTTGCCTTCAGGGCTTTCTCCAGCGGTATAGAGACAATCTCCCCTTTGACCATTCCCACAGCCTGATTCCTTTCACTGCCGTCTGCAATGAGCTCGACAGCTTTAAAAGCAGTTGAACTTGCCAGCATCCTGTCTACAGCCGTCGGAGATCCTCCCCTCTGGACATGACCCAAAACCACGATTTTGGTCTCCATTCCCGTGCGTTCCATTATATGTTTTGCAAGAACTCCCGAATCGAGACGAACACCTTCGGCTTTTACGATAATGTTATGGAGCTTCCCCCTCTTTCTTCCTTGAGTGACCTTCCTGCAGACATTTTCTATATCTACCGGCACCTCAGGAATAAGAATGCTCTCCGCTCCGCTGGTGGTTCCTGCCCATACTGCTATATCTCCGCAGTTTCTTCCCATCACTTCTATAATTGTGGTCCGCTCATGAGATGAAGACGTATCTCTCACGTTACTGATAGCTGACAGAGCCGTGTTAACTGCTGTGTCAAAGCCTATTGTCCTTTCGGTATAGGCCATATCGTTATCTATTGTTCCCGGAATGCCCATGACGTTTATTCCCAGCTCCGAAAGCTTCATCCCGCCGTTTAGTGAACCATCTCCGCCTATTATGACAAGATCCTCTATACCTCTTTCTCTTAAAACCTCCGCAGCCTTTTGTCTTCCTTCCGATGTCATAAATCTCTCACTTCTGGCTGTCCTCAGTATTGTCCCTCCTCTATGAAGAATGTCAGAGACAGACGAAGCTGTCATAGGTTCAATATTACCGTCTATCAGTCCCTCGTATCCGCTCTTAATCCCGTATACCTCTGCTCCCATGAAAATACCTGTTCTGACCGCTGCCCGTATGGCCGCATTCATTCCCGGAGCATCTCCTCCGCTGGTCAGGATTCCTATTTTCTTTTTCATTTTGCCTTCTCCGTTCTTTTGAGGCTGATTTAAGCCTTTCCCGAGCAGCCAAGCACATCCTTCATTTTATGCTGTACTATTTTCTGTACTGCCTGTCTTCCTCTCTTAAGATACTGTCTCGGATCAAACTCTTCAGGATTTTCAACGAGAAACTTTCTTACCTCCGCAGTTACCGCCATTCTTATATCCGTATCAATATTTATTTTGCATATATTGCCTTCTGCGGCACGCCTCAGCATTTCCTCAGGTACTCCCTTAGCATCCTTCAGCTTTCCTCCATAGGCGTTGCATTGAGCCACATATTCCGGCATAACGCTTGAAGCCCCATGAAGAACCAGAGGCGTATCAGGTATCATTTCCGAGATCTTAGCAAGACGCGCAAAGTCCAGCTTTGCCTCTCCCTTGAATTTATACGCTCCATGACTTGTTCCTATGGCAACCGCCAGAGAATCAACTCCTGTTCGCTCTACAAATTCCCTGGCTTTTTCCGGATCCGTAAATGTCGCCTCCTTTTCACCTACCATCACATCATCTTCAATCCCCGCTAAAGTGCCAAGCTCAGCTTCTACGACAACACCCCTCGGGTGAGCATAATCCACTACTTCCCTTGTCATTGCGATGTTTTCCTCAAAGGTGTACTTTGATCCATCGTACATTACAGATGTAAACCCGTCTTCAATACACTGCCTGCAGATTTCAAAGCTGTCTCCGTGATCCAGATGAAGGACCATATCCAGTCCTGATTCTTCTACAGCGGCTTCTACCAGCTTCTTCAGGTAAATGGAATTGGCGTACCTTCTGGCCCCGGCCGACACCTGAAGAATCAAGGGCGAGCTTTCTTCCTTAGCCGCCTCCACAATTCCCTGAATGGTTTCCATATTATTCACATTAAAAGCGCCCACCGCATATCCGCCTTTCAGCGCCTTTTCAAACATTTCTTTTGTGGTTACTAAAGCCATTTTTACCTCCCTTGTTTCCTATTTTCATAAAGATGAATATGTTCCT
>DVMP01000085.1 GCA_018714925.1 Candidatus Allocopromorpha excrementigallinarum | reverse complement strand
CCGGACAAGCTGAACGATTACATACGTGTTTCAAATCCCGCGATGTGGCTGCTGCTGGCGGCGATCATAGCGCTGCTTCTGGGCGCGTGTGTATGGGGCATATTCGGCAAACTGGAGACAAAAGTAGAGGTGGCGGCTCAGGCAGATGAAAACGGAGCGATAACCTGCTATGTCCCGGCTGCCGTTATCGAGTCCGTCAGTGAGGGCATGGATGTGGAGATCGGAGAAGATGTATTCACCATATCCCGTATCGACGGAGAGCCGGTTTCCGCAACGCAGGAGCTGGGCGAGTATCTGCTCCATACGGGTGGACTGAAAGAAGGCGAATGGGTATACCGCGTGGAGCTTGACGGATCGGTGCCCGCAGGGGTCTATCCCGCCGAGATAATAACGGAGCAGATCTCTCCGATGTCGTTTCTGACGAACTGAGGTGACAGATGGGTAAAAGCAGCAGCAAAATCAAAAAACCTCTTTTGAAGGGTGTGGCAAAGGTACCTGTCGTTATGCAGATGGAGGATCTGGAGTGCGGAGCGGCGTCGCTTACGATGATACTGGCTTATTATCGCAAATGGCTCCCGCTGGAGCAGGTACGTGCCGACTGCGGTGTTTCGCGGGATGGATCCAACGCGAGAAACGTACTGAAGGCAGCCAGAAGCTATGGGCTGATAGCCAAAGGGTACCGCTATGAGCCGGAGGATCTTAAAAAGAACGGTAAATTCCCGTGCATAATACATTGGAATTTCAACCATTTTCTCGTCCTGGACGGCTTCAGGAACGATAAAGCGTATCTCAATGATCCGGCAAAGGGCAGCTATTCCGTTTCCATGGAGGAATTTGACAGATCGTTTACGGGGATCTGTATGATGTTCGAACCGGATGAAGGCTTTGAGCCCGGGGGAAAACCCAAGAGCATGCTGTCCTTCGCGCGAAAACGATTGGTGGGCGCAGGCATCGCGGTGGCGTTCCTGGTGCTGACCAGCGTCATATCATCCCTTCTGGGTGTGATCCAGCCTGTATTCTCACGAATTTTTATGGACAGACTTCTTACGGGGCAGAACCCGGAGTGGCTTTATCCTTTCATATTTGCACTGGCGCTGTTCTCCGCGATCCAGATTATCATCGCCTGGATACAGGCCGTGTGGTCGCTGAGGATAGACGGGAAGCTGGCCGTTACAGGGAGTGCTGTCTTCATGTGGAAGGTGCTCCGCATGCCAATGGAGTTCTTTTCGCAGCGTATGGCAGGGGATATCCTCCAGCGTCAGGGCTCCAATGCCGCAATAGCGGGGACGCTGGTAAATACCTTTGCGCCGTTGGCCCTCAGCGCGATCATGATGGTGTTTTACCTGGTGCTTATGATCCGGTACAGCCCCCTCCTGACACTGGTAGGGCTTGGCTCTATCGTGGTAAATATGCTGGTGGCGCGGTTCATTTCGGCAAAGCGTGTAAATATCACACGAGTACAGATGCGGGATTCGGGAAAGCTTTCATCCGCCACGGTCGCCGGGATAGGAATGATAGAAACGATAAAAGCCAGCGGCGCGGAAAACGGATATTTTGAAAAATGGTCCGGCTATCAGGCCAGTGTCAACACGCAGAAAGTCAGATTCCAGCGTCTGAATCAGTATATGGGCATGATCCCCGGGATCGTTACGGAGATCACCAATACCGCCATTCTCGCTCTCGGGATATGGCTGACTATGTGTGGTCAGTTTACCGCAGGTATGATCATGGCTTTTCAGGGATTCATGACTTCCTTTTCAGCTCCGGCGCAGTCCCTCATCGCAGCGGGACAGACGCTGCAGGAAATGCGTACGGAAATGGAAAGGGTGGAAGATGTCATGGAATATCCCATGGATGAAGAAGCGCCGGAAAGCGATACACAGGATACCTATGACAAGCTGTCGGGAAGGCTGGAGATGAAGCACGTCACCTTCGGATATTCCCGCCTGGGAGAACCTCTCATCGAGGATTTTTCCATGTCTTTGGAGCCGGGGAGCCGGGTGGCTTTTGTAGGCGCATCGGGCTGCGGCAAATCCACCATTTCGAAGCTGATATCGGGACTGTACAAGCCGTGGAGCGGCGAGATACTCTTCGACGGCAAGCCGATATCGGCGATAGACAGGAGTGTATTCACCGGATCCCTGGCAGTAGTCGATCAGGATATTATTCTCTTTGAAGATACCATTGCCAACAACATCAGGCTGTGGGACAGGTCCATCGAAGATTTTGAGGTGATCCTGGCGGCCCGTGATGCGAAGCTGCACGAGGATATCATGCAGAGAGAAGGCGGTTATCAATATAAGATAACAGAAGGCGGCAGGGATTTTTCCGGCGGCCAGCGTCAGCGTATGGAGATAGCCCGGGTCCTGGCACAGGATCCGACCATCATCATATTGGACGAAGCGACCAGCGCGCTGGATGCGAAGACAGAGTTCGAAGTGGTTGATTCCATCCATGCCAGAGGGATCACCTGCATCGTGATCGCCCACAGGCTGTCCACCGTTCGCGACTGTGACGAGATAATAGTCCTGGATAACGGTAAGGTGGTGGAGCGCGGGACACATGAAGAACTGTACGCCAGAGGCGGGGCTTATACATCATTGATTTCCAACGATTAAGGAGGAAGCATGGGCTGGTTTGACGAACAGATAAAACAGAGAAAGCAAAATGATGATGAAATGATGCAGGAGGCCATTGCCGGGATCGTGGGCGCAGTCATGGGAAAACGTGTCGCCGTGGCAGCCGCCGCCGACGACCGCCGGGCAAGGACGGCTATCGGCGATATCCTGCGTTTTTACCATATCAAAGCAGATGAGAACTCCGACACTATAAAAGATTTTGACGAACAGCTGGAGTTTTTGCTGCGTCCTCACGGCATAATGCGGAGAACGGTGAAGCTGGAGAAGGAATGGTATAAGGATGCGATCGGAGCCATGATAGGCGTGAGAAAAGCCGACGGCGCAGTCGTATCGCTTCTGCCTGCAGGGATATCAGGCTATACATATTTCGACGAGGAAAAGGGAAAGCGCGTAAGGATAAATTCCGGCAATCAGGAGCTCTTTGAAGAAGAGGCCATCGCTTTTTACACATCCTTCCCGCTTAAGAGGATGACGATAAAGGATCTGGTGCTTCATATCGCGAAAACGCTGTCCGTATCGGATATCGTGCTGTATGGTCTGGCGGTACTCGCGGCGACATTGATCGGGCTGCTGACTCCGAAGCTGAGCAATCTGGTCTTTTCCGATGTGCTGGAAAGCGACAGCCTGCGCGTTCTTATGGCTGTTGCAGTCTTCATGGTCTGCGTTTCCATCAGCAGGCTGTTTGTAAACTCGATATCAGCTCTCCTGATGGCGCGGATAAATACGAAGATGAACCTTTCGGTTGAAGCTGCGACGATGATGCGGCTGCTCTCGCTCCCTGCCGGGTTTTTTAAGGAATACAGCTCCGGAGAACTGTCGTCGAGGGCGGGCAGTATGAGCTCCCTGTGCAGTATGCTGGTATCCGCCGTCCTGTCATCAGGTCTGACATCGGTCTTTTCATTGTTGTATATCACACAGATCTTTGCCTATGCGCCGGCGCTGCTGGTTCCCGCGTTGGCTGTGATCCTCGCGACGATAGCAGTTTCTCTGATAACGACGCTTGTCCAGACGCGCGTCACCAGGCGCATGATGGAGATCGATGCTAAAGAGAGCGGTATCGCATATTCCCTCATTTCCGGGGTACAGAAGATAAAGCTTTCCGGAGCGGAAAAGAGAGCCTTTGCCAAATGGGCAGGACTCAGCGCCGCATCGGCACGTCTCGAGTATGATCCGCCGCTGTTTTTAAAACTGAACGCGGTCATCAATTTGATGATCACCCTGACAGGGACTCTGGTCATGTATTATTTAGCGGTAGTCAGCGGGACTTCCGTCGCGGACTATTTTGCCTTCAACTCGGCCTATGGCATGGTGGCAGGCGCGTTCATGGGAATGGCAGGTATAGCCATGACTATGGCTAACATCAAGCCTGTGCTTGATATGGTGAAACCCATCCTGAATGCTGTTCCGGAGATCTCGGAAGGCAAGCATGTAGTGGAAAGGATATCAGGCGGTATCGAGCTGGACAATGTTTCCTTCCGATATGGTGAGGATCTGCCTCTGGTAGTGGACGATCTTTCGCTGAAGATCCGTCCCGGCCAGTATGTGGCTCTTGTAGGCGCTACAGGCTGCGGTAAATCGACTCTGATGCGTCTGATGCTCGGCTTCGAAACTCCGCAAAAGGGGGCTGTCTACTTTGACGGCAGGGACATTGCGAGCCTGGATCTGAAATCGCTTCGCCGCAGGATGGGCGTCGTGATGCAGGACGGAAAGCTGTTTTCCGGGGATATCTATTCAAATATAACCATATCCGCGCCATGGCTCACCATGGACGAAGCATGGGAAGCGGCAGAGCTTGCGGGGATCGCGGAAGATATACGCAGGATGCCCATGGGTATGCATACGATAATTTCCGAAGGATCCGGAGGCGTTTCGGGAGGTCAGCGGCAGCGGCTGATGATCGCGAGAGCTATCGCCCCGAAACCGCGCATACTGATGTTTGACGAGGCCACCAGCGCGCTGGACAACCTGACGCAGAAAAAGGTGTCGGAGTCGCTGGACCAGCTGAAATGCACGCGTATCGTCATCGCTCACCGCCTTTCCACCATACGTCACTGCGACCGTATACTATACCTGGAGAACGGGAAAATAGCTGAAGACGGTACTTATGAAGAACTGATGGCCCTTAAAGGGAAATTTGCGGATCTGGTGGCACGTCAGCAGATCGATCGGTAAAAATTTTTAGCCCTTACAGCAGGAGAAGCGTATATATAAGTAAAGAGGAAAGCAAAGAGTAAAGGAGGAAAGCATGGAATACGAAAAGATGATGGAAAAAGCAAAGGAGGCGAAAAGCGCGGAAGAGCTCCTTGCGCTGGCGAAGGAAAACGATATCGAGATGACGGAAGAAGAAGCGGCAGAGACATTCGCCATGCTGGGGAAAAGCGGCGAGCTGTCTGACGAGGAACTTTCCAACGTATCCGGAGGCGGCTGTCATGTCAATGTGGGCGGAAAAAGCTTTGTCGTGGTGACATCGGCATTGAACTGCATGAACGGGCGCTATGAAAGCAACTGGACCACCAAGACCAGCTATATGGGAATAAAAACAGATGAGCTTGTATATGCCAAGGACAGTTTTACGCTGCGAAAGACATGGTTCGGAGTCAGCAAGGACGGACAGTGCGGACGATGTCGCTGGCTCTGCTTTAAAGGCGGGACAGGCTACTGCCGTTTGACTGCAGAATAGCAGGGGACATAAGATAAAATGAAATATATTTTGAATGAAAATGTAGCTCTTCGCTCATGGAGGCTCGTACCTCATGCGTTTTATATCCGGGGAGACCGTGACGCTCATGGCCTTTCCGGGGAAGCTTTTGAGCTGCTCTGTCGCTGCGATGGAAAGCAGGATATCGAATCGGCGGAAGATCTGAAGAAGATCGCCGCGACAGGCTTTGCGCGTCCGGCCTTTGAAGGCGAGACGCTTACCCGCTGGCAGGAGCGAAGGGTATGTGATAACCGTTATTTCCCGGCGCTCAACTGGATGATAACGGGGAAGTGCAATTATAACTGTCTGCATTGCTTCAACGCGGCGGACAACGCGCCTCTTATGAGCGAGTTTTCGATGGAAGAAGCGATGAGACTCATCGATGAAGCGGACAGATGCGGCATCAATGCCTTTACCATCACGGGCGGAGAGCCTATGTTACATAAAAATTTTTTCGATATCCTGGAGGCTGTCTATGACCGGGGGATGTTCGTAGAGGAGATCAATACCAACGGACATTTCATCGACGAGGCGTCTCTGGCGAGACTGAAGGAGCTGGATGAGCGGATACTGATAAAGATATCATTTGACGGTATCGGGCATCACGACTGGATGCGAAACCGGGAAGGCGCCGAGGAAAAAGCGCTGCAGGCATTTGCCCTGTGCAAGGAATACGGATTTACCGTGATGTCTCAGACCAATGTGCATCGAAAGAACCTCGATACGCTGATGGAGACGGTGGAAACTCTGGAGGAAATGGGCGTCGATGCGATCAGACTGATCCGCACGACGGAAGTGCCCAGGTGGGAGCTGAATTCAGGCGGCGCGACCCTCAGCGTCGAAGAATACTATGAAGCGATGCTGGATCTCATAGGAACGTATCTAAAAAAGCCACGCCAAATGATCCTCAATATCTGGCAATTCGCCGATATATTTCCGGGCAGCGGAACATACAGGGCACGGCCCGTGGAGTGCGGCCCGGGAGAGTACCGGGACAGCCTGCCGGTTTGCAGGGGAGCTCGCGGTATGGTGGCCGTTACTGCCAACGGAAATGTGTTCCCGTGTCATCAGATATCGGGATTCTTTGAAAGCAGAGGCGTCTGTCTGGGCAATGTAAAGGAGGACGGGCTTCAGCCGCTGCTGCAAAAGGGCGCTTATCTGGATGAAGTATGCGCTACGGTAGGCGATCTGAAAAAACACAATACACAGTGCGGAAGCTGTCCGTATTTCAAATACTGTGCAGGAGGATGCCGTGCTGTAGCGATCGTGCTGAACGGAGGGAAGTGGGATAAAGACCCGCTCAAGTGTATATTTTTCCTTAAGGGCTATTACCGGAGGCTTACAGAACTGATGGGAGACTGGGAAAATACTGCCCCTGTCATCCTTTAGAAAGGACAAGAGATGAGGTTATGGAGAAAATTTTGAGGCAACTGTTTGATTTTCAGCGATTCGCAGGAAACGAGAGGCTGGAGACCCTGATAAAACAGGTCGAGGCGTCTTATGAAAGAGCTCTTTCGGACGAAGAGATGGGACTGGTCAACGCGGCGGGAGAACCGGAGTCCCGTCGCGGTAAAAAAGGTTTTTGTGGCGATGATGAATGAAGACAGGCAGACGGCAGAACGCGTTTACAGGGAATATTATCCTCGGATCCTGGGCTATGTCCGTTCGAAGCTGTCCTCTCCTCAGGAGGCGGAGGATGTGTGCTCCTCTGCGATGCTTAAGATAGTCAGAGGGCTGCCCACCTTCGATCCGGAGAAGTCCTCGCTTTCCACATGGATCTATACCATAGTCCGCAACACCCTTACGGATCATTACAGAAGCCGACGGAGTCATGAGGAACTGGGAGAAGATATCCCGTATGAAGGAGACGATTTTGAGGAGATATTGCAGGAGGAAAGACTGGAGGAGCTGGCGGCCGCTCTGGAGAAGCTCCCACAGCGTGAACGGGATGTCATTATTTTACATTATTACAGCGGGATATCCCTCAGGGAAATTTCAGAGGCCATAGGGATGTCTTATTCGAATATGAAGATCATTCACCGCAAAGCGCTCGCCGGTCTGAAAAAGCATCTTGACATCTGAGGAGGGAACATGGAACTGGGAGGATATGAAGTCGTACAGCTGAAACCGGAGATTCCGCGCTTCGCGGAGCTGGTGCGGGGCGCGAAGCAGATATGTGACAGCTTTCTGGGAAAAGGGCTGTATTCGGAACGGCAAATCGACGAGATATGCCGAAGGGAAAACTGCTATTTTTTTACTGTTTTGGAAGGTGACAAGATCGAAGGGATATTTTACTGTTATGCGGACGAGGCGGGCTCGGTCTCCTTTGCCGAAGGGATAGAAGGACTGACGGCAGATACCAGGATAGGTGTGGCTCAGTCCGTGGCCCTGAAAAGCGAAGCAAGGCGAAAAGGACTCTCTGCGGCAATGCTGGATCATGCTACCGGGATTTTGTTTCGTGAGGAGAAGGTAAAGCTGATATTGGCTCTGGCATGGGTGCAGGGGGAAAAAATACCGGCCAGGAAGCATCTGGAAAGATGCAGATATCACCTTCTGACCATACGAAAGCGTCCGTGGGCATCCTGTGAGGAACTCATATGCCCTGCATGCGGTCAACGCCCCTGCGCCTGTGATGGAGCAGTGTATGTGAAAGAGAGGAACGACGATGAGTGAGGCTCGCCGATATAAGAAGAGATTATCGCTTAAATTTACAGTCGGGTTTTTGATACTCGGCTTTTTTGTCATTGCATCGGGTTGTGTCGTAGGATATGTGAAATATACGGATGTCATCGAAAAGATGTATAACGACGAAGCCTATCACATCGCATACACCGTCAGAGAGTCCCTTGACGGGGACTGGATAGAGGGAGCTGCGGCAGATATCAGAGCCGCGGACGATGATGAGCTTTCGCAGGTCAGCCGACAGATACAGGAGGATGGAGAATATCAGAGGATCCGAAGTCTTCTGGATATGGTGCGTGAACAGATGGGCGCGAATTATATCTATATCGCGGATCAGACTGACGGCAGGGGAAAAGTGATCAGTACCCTGACATATCTGGTGGACGCGGATAATCCCGACGATGATATGGAGCCGTTTCAGCCGGGTGATAAAAGCCCTATGAACGAAAGCTTCCTGGAAGACTCCAGGTACATCTATGAAACCGGAAGCAGAAGCGATAATTATTTCTATTCTCACAGCGACTTCGGGTATAACACATCGGCCATCGTGCCTGTCGAAAACTCAGCAGGAGAAATTGTGGCCATCATCGGAGTGGAACTTGCGATGAAAACGCTGGAGGCTGCGCGTACGGAATACGTGATTTATGTGATCCTGCTGGGAGCTCTGCTGACTGCCATTGTGATCACGGCCTTTCTCGTCTATCTGAGACGTGCCGTTATCAGGCCGATACAGCTGGTCACGGAAGAGGCGGATGCGTTTGTCCATAATGAAACTGAAGTTTCGGAAAGGCTTCTGCAGATATCGACAGGCGATGAGATAGAGCAGATGGCCGGAAGTGTACGGCAGATGGAGATCGATATCAATCGCTATATCAGTGAGCTGACTGCGGTGACGGCGGAGCGGGAGCGGATAGGAGCGGAGCTGAACATCGCGGCAAAGATCCAGACGGATATGCTGCCCAGCATTTTCCCTCCTTTCCCGGAGCGGGAGGAATTCGATCTTTACGCTTCGATGACTCCCGCCAAGGAAGTGGGAGGCGACTTTTATGATTTCTTTATGATAGATGAAGACCGTCTTGCCATGGTGATCGCCGATGTGTCCGGAAAAGGCGTGCCTGCCGCTCTGTTCATGGTCATATCAAAGACTCTTCTGAAAAACTACGCGCAGAGCGGGCTTTCCGCGCGGGAAGTCCTGGAGACGGTCAATGACAAACTCTGTGAGAATAATCACGCAGACATGTTTGTTACCGCCTGGATCGGTATACTTCGGATCTCGACAGGAGAGATGGACTGCGCCAACGCCGGGCACGAATATCCCGTGATCCGCAGGGGAAACGGGGAGTACGGGCTGCTGAAGGACAAGCATGGATTCGTACTGGCCGGTATGGAAAATATCAGACAGCACGGATATGAGATATGCCTGGAGCCCGGTGACAGCCTGTTCCTCTATACGGACGGCGTACCTGAGGCTATGGGTCCCGGAGAAGAACTGTTCGGCACGGCGCGGATGCTGGAGGCCCTGAATATGGCGGCGGAAGAATCTCCGCAGGAGACTCTTGCCGTTGTGAAAAAAGAGATAGAACAGTTTACAGAGGACTGCCCGCAGTTTGACGATATCACGATGATGTGTTTCCATTACAAGGGCACAGCAGGTATTCTTTCAGAGGATATACATGCCTCTGTCACCCTAAAGGCTTCAGATGAGAACCTCCCAAAGGTAACGAAGCTTGCGGAGCAAAAAATGCAGGATGCCGGTGTACCTGTAAAGGTACAGTCACAAATAAATATTGTCATAGATGAAATTTTCAGCAATATCGCTAAATATGCATATTTTCCTGATACAGGATATGTTACTGTGGATATATGTATAGAAAGATCGCCGGAGACGGTAGAACTTACCTTCCGTGATAATGGAATCCCCTATGACCCGTTGAAAAGAAAAGATCCTGATATATCTTCTACTGCGGAAGAACGGGAAGGCGGTGGAATGGGCATATACATTGTCAAACAAACCATGGACGCAGTGTTCTATCAATACAGAAATGGCCAAAACATACTGCAGATTAAAAAAAATTTTTAAGGAAATCGGACTAAAAAGGCGCGCCATTTAAAGCGCGCCTCAGACCGCAGACAAAAATTCTACAGCATGGATGCCACGTATCCTATGGTTCTCACCATCTGCGAAACGTAGCTCATCTCATTATCATACCACGCTACTACCTGCACCTCAAAGACCCCTGTTCCGCTTCTCGCCACGAGAGTCTGAGTAGCGTCAAAGAGAGAGCCGTACTCCATTCCGATTATATCAGAGGATACTATCTGCTCCTCATTATATCCGAAGGATTCGTCGGCAGCCTCTTTCATGGCGTTGTTCACTCCTTCAAGAGTAACAGTTTCTCCCGAATCCTTGAGAACAGCCGTAAGAACCGTAATAGACCCGCTTGCCACAGGGACTCTCTGAGCCGATCCCATAAGCTTGCCGTCCAGCTCGGGAATAACAAGTCCTATGGCCTTTGCCGCTCCTGTACTGTTGGGAACAATATTTACGGCTCCCGCCCTCGCTCTTCTGAAATCGTTTTTTCTGTGAGGACCGTCGAGAATCATCTGATCTCCGGTATAGGCGTGTATAGTAGTCATAAAGCCTGTTCTTATTTCTCTGTATTCGTTTAAGGCCTTTGCCATTGGTGCCAGACAGTTTGTGGTGCAGGAAGCCGCCGATATTATATTGTCGCTTTCCTTTAAGATTCCCTGATTGACTCCGTAAACTACAGTAGGCAGATCGTTTCCCGCGGGGGCAGATATTACCACCTTTCTGGCTCCCGCGTCTATATGAGCCTGAGATTTCGCCTTTGAAGCGAAAAAGCCTGTACACTCGAGAACTATATCTATCCCCAGCTCCTTCCATGGAAGCTTTGCGGGATCCGCCTCTTTATATATTTTTATTTTCCTGCCGTCGACAATTATATTTTCCTCATCGCTTTCCACAGGGAAAGGAAATTTACCCTGAACGCTGTCATGCTTCAGCAGGTAAGCCAGCATCTCCGTTGTGGCCAGATCATTTACAGCGGCAATTTCGAATCTGTCATCCGTAAACATTTTTCTGAAGGCAAGTCTCCCTATTCGCCCGAATCCGTTAATAGCTATTTTCGCAGTCATTTTAGTACCTCCTTTTCACACTCGTTCACATGGTTTTCCACGTCATTACATTATCTATAAATCTGCATTCCAGTTCATTTCTGTCCTGCAAATATCCTATATAGCTCTTTGTTGTAGAGGACAGCAGCGCGTGCTGCGGCGCTGTGGCGCGCATCCCCAGCCTCTCGTACATTGTCTTCAGTATACTGTCCATGGAAATATAGTCCCGGCAGATTTCCTTCACCATTGCCTTTATATTTTCTATATTCCTCCTGTTCATTTCAGTTATTTCACTTATATCGGTCTCCGCCTCGCCGTGGGCCGGAATGAACATTTTCCCTTTGAGATTTTTAACCTTTTCCAGGGTATTAAGATATCCTTCCACATCGTAGAGATAGCCGAAGGAATGGTTTTCCAGAAGATGTCTGCCCAGATAGGCGTCAGCCGGAAACCATATGTCATCCGATGTTTTTACCCCTATCATTCCAAAGGTATGTCCCGGAAGATAGACCCAGTCTATTCCCTCAAGGTGATTTTTTTCAACGGATCTGAATCCAATCATTCCCGGATGGGAGAAGACCGTTCTCAGCTTTCTGCATGGAAAGCCGCCGTTCATATATGCCGCCTCAAGATCAGAATAATGAGCAAAGGCCATGTCATAGTCCGTACAGTAGGCGGGGATCCTGTATTTTTTCATAAGGTACTCGTTACCCCCAAGATGGTCTATATGGGTATGAGTGTTTATTATATACTCTATCTCCCAGCCCTTTTCCTCTATAATCTCATCTATCTTTTCCCCGTCTCCCTTGGAGCCTGTATCTATAAGGCATACCTTGTTCTGCCCTGTTACGTATACGCCTATATTTGTCTTATGCTCTATATAATATGTCTTTTCCCCAACCTGTCTGAGTTTCATAACGATTTCTGTCTCCTTCTGTTCTTTGCTTCGGGTCTTCAGCATATTCTCGGAAGACCTTCTCCGTAAAGCACATCAAACCTTCTTGTGGCTCCGAGACGCGTCTTTATATACGCTCCTTCCCCTCTGTCCACTCTTCCTATTACAGCCGCGTTTTTTCCGTGTTCAGTGGCCTTCACCGCCCTGAGAGCCCTTTCCGCCTCCTCCTGCGGAACTACGGCTATCATTTTGCCTTCATTGCCCATATAAAGAGGATCAAGGCCCAGTATATCCGAAAAGCCTTTTACCTCACGGGACACAGGAATACTGTCCTCCCAAAGCTCTATCATGCATTTTGAGCTTTCCGCTATTTCGTTTATTACAGTCCCCAGCCCTCCTCTTGTTACGTCTCTCATGGCTCTGACCTTTATGTCCTCCCTGAAAAGAGCCTCAACAATATCCTCAAGGCTGGCACAGTCGCTCTCTATATTGTTATCTATCTCCATTCTGTGGCTCAATATACAGGCATGATGATCTCCCAGATTTCCCGAAAGTATCACAACGTCTCCGGCAGAGCAGTTGCCGCTGCTTACATTTCTTCCCTCGGGAATAAATCCGATTCCCGTTGTATTTATATAGAGTCCGCCATTTCCTTCCACTACCTTCGTATCTCCGCCTATTATCTGAACCCCGGATTTCTCCGCCTGGCGGGCCATGGACATGGTTATCTTCTCAAGGAGCTCCAGCTCCAGCCCCTCTTCCATTATAAAGCCGCATGTAATATATCGAGGCTCGGCTCCCATCATAAGAAGATCGTTGACAGTGCCGCATACTGACAGCTTTCCTATATCTCCTCCCTTAAACAGAAGAGGTGTCACGACAAAGGAATCCGTGCTGCAGGCCATCATTCCCTCGGCCTTTATTACAGCGGCGTCCTCCATCTTGTCGAGTACGGGATTTTTAAAATACTTACCGAAGATATCTTTCATTAAAGCGGCGGAGGATTTTCCTCCGCTGCCGTGAGCCATGGTTATTTTCATAATTCCTCCTTAAAAGGGATCAGTTGACGTTTCTGTACCATATTCCGCATGCTCCCTCGGCGGACACCATACACGGCCCGAAGGGCCTGAGAGGGCTGCATCCTTTACCGAACATAGGGCACTGATCGGGATTTATTTTTCCAACGATGACGTCTCCGCACCGGCAGCCTTCGGGAAGCTCCATATCCCTGTAAAGGTCCCGGCTTCCGCCGTCGTATTCTGAAAACCTCTCCTTAAGATAAAGACCTGAATCCTCTATTATTCCAAGGCCTCTCCACATAGCTGGACCTGTCTCGAAAACCTCTTCCGTCACCTCAAGAGCCTTTTGGTTTCCCCCGGTCTTAACGGCGTTTGTATAAAGATTTTCAGTCCTGCCCCGGCCTTCTTCTATCTGCCTTATTATCCTGTATAAAGCCGCCAGTATATGCTCCGCCTCAAAACCCGCCACAACAAAGGGTTTTCCGTATTTTTCGGCCAGCTCATTATATATTACGCTGCCTGTTATAACGCTCACATGTCCGGGGCATATGAATCCGTCTATGTCCTCCTGATTTTCGCATATCCATCTCAGCGCCGGCACTATGGTTTTCATGGCCGTTACCAGCTTCAGATTTTTTATGCCGCGACTTTCGGCCTCTTTCAGGAGCAGTCCGTAAGCGGGAACCGTGGTTTCAAAGCCGACAGCCGCTATCACATAGATTTTTTCTCTGTTTTTTTCCGCTTTTTCAAGAGCCTCAAATGGAGAATACATTATTTCTATGGAAGCGTCTCCCCTGCCCTTCGCTTCGGAAAGGCTGCCTTCGCTTCCCGGCACCTTCATCATATCTCCAAAGGTAAGGAGCGTGTGCCCCTCTCTGCGGGCGTATTCCACGCACCTGTCTATAAAGGACGCGGGAGTAACGCACACGGGACATCCGGGACCCGATATAAGCTTTATATCCGAAGATATAAGGTCTCTGATGCCGTTTTTAAATATTGAAGAGGTGTGGGTACCGCATACCTCCATTATTTTGAGCTTTTTTCCCCTGTATGAGCTGAGATAATCTATTACCTGTTTTATATCCATATTTCCAACGCTCTCTTCTATCTTTTCTACTGAAGCTCCTCAAGCTCTGAAAAGAGGTCTATAAGCTCCTGAGCCTTATCCTTTTCCATCACCTCTATGGCGCAGCCCGCGTGAACCAGTACATACTGGCCTACCTCAGGCTCCACCAGCCCTGTATTCACATTTACCGTGTTGCCGTTAAAATCCACCTTGGCTGTTGTGCCGCTCAGCTCGACAACTCTTCCCGGTATCGCTATGCACATATCCTCTACCTTCCTTCTTTATTCCTGGTCAGGAAGCCTGCATACATCTATCCATCCCAGTGATTTTGAATAGTCGACAAGCTCCTCAAGGGTCAGCTCTATGGCGCTGCTGCTGCTTCCGCATGCCGGAAACACCGTCTCAAAACGCTTCATGGAAACGTCAGCGTATATATCCACATCTTCGTTATCAACGGCGAAAGCGCATACTCCTCCTACCTGGTGCCCCGTATATTGGAGGACCTCGTCAGGAGTGAGCATTTTTGCTTTAAACCCGAACTGTTTTTTAAACTTGCTGTTGTTTATTCTGCTGTCTCCCGCTGTCTGAATGAGAATGCATCCTCCCTCAGGCTTTCTGAAGGATATGGTCTTGCATATTCTCGCGGGCTCTGTTCCCGCCGCTTTGGCGGCCAGTTCCACGGTAGCGCTGGAAACGTCAAATTCCCTTATCCTGTCCTCTATTCCCAGCTCTCTGAAGTATTCTCTTACCTTTTCAATAGACATACGCCGGCCTCCCTCTTTTACACATATTGTTTATTATACTAGCTTTTAAAAAAATAGTAAACAGCTTCAGTTCCTATATGTACTATTCACAACACCTGAGGCTCAAAAAAATTCAAAACAGGCGCGAGAGCTCCTACACCTGTTTTCAATTGAATTCAGTATTTACTTTACATTGTCACTTCTCTGCTTCTTGCTGTGTCTGTGGGATATGAAACATGCTACGGCAAAGCCTCCCCAGAGACCTGTACAGCCTATAATCATCATTATAACAGCGCTTGTATTCACTGCTCCACCTCCTTTTGGGCCAGCTTATCAAGATTCCTGTAGCCATCCTTGCCCTTCATGGCGGTAAGAATCGCCGCAGCCACCGCCAGGAATATTATTGATCCCCAGCCGAACACAGCCAGATCCTTCAGCACGTATCCGCCATATCCTTCAGTTATATATGTAATGAGGTTTAAGATTATCATTACTCCCAGCATCAGCACCGTTACCACCTTGAGAGTGTAGCACCACCATCTGCCTATGCTGAAATTGGAGAAACGGTTGGCTTCCTGTCTGAGCTTTTCCAGATTGAAAAACCACCCCGCGAGGATAACCTCCAGCACTCCGCTGGCTACCAGCCCCACGTTGTTAATAAAGGCATCCACTATATCGAGTATGTTGAGCCCCGCTCCCGTTATGAAGAGGAAGCTGACCACAAAGGCCGGCACCAGAACTATGGTTACGGCTTTCTTGTGGTCTATGTTGAATTTATCGTGAAATCCCGATATTACCGCCTGAAGTATTGACACAAGTGAGGTAAGCCCGGCGGTAAACAGGGTTCCGAAAAAGCATACCCCGAAGAGCGCGTTTAAAGCCGGAAGCGTGCTTATGGCCGTAGGGAAGGTCATAAAGGCCAGTCCTATTCCCTGCTGAGCCACATCTTCAACAGCTACGCCCTGTGAAAGAGCCATATATCCCATTATGCTGAATACTCCTATTCCCGCGAAGAGCTCATATCCATGGTTAGCCGTAGCTGTAATAAAGGCGCTGTTCACCACATCCGTTTCTCTCGGAAGGTAGCTTGAATATGCCAGCATTATGGCAAAGGCCAGAGACAGGCTGTAAAATATCTGTCCGTATGCCGCCACCCATACGGAAGGATCCTTCAGTGCCTCCCAGTTAGGCGTAAAGAGATAGTTGAGTCCGTCTACAGCTCCCGGAAGAGTTATTCCTCTTATTACAAGTATCAGCGTCAGCACCAGCAGTATAGGCAGACATATTTTGCAGACTGTCTCTATGCCCCTGCTTATTCCCTTATACATTATAAAGGCCGTTATCGCCCATATGGCGAAGAAAGGCAGAAGCAGGTGCGTCTGTATGCCTCCCAGCTCCAGAGCGCTGTCGGTAAGGCCGAGATATTCGGCGAAAAAGGCGGAAGGATCGTCGCCCCATGCCTGGGTAAAGGAAAAGCCTATATAGCTTACCACCCATACTATTATGGCAAAATAGTATATACCTATGACAAAGGCTATCATAGACTGAACCCAGCCCAGCCATTCAAACCGTCTGTTCATCCTTGCCCATGTTACAGGCGCGCCTCCTCTGTAGGTCTTTCCCATGGTATACTCCAGTATGAGTATGGGAATCCCCGCGGTTATAATGGCGAAAAAATACGGGACCAGAAACGCCCCGCCTCCATTGGTGGCCGCCACATACGGAAAGCGCCATATGTTTCCCAGACCCACGGCCGAGCCTATTGCGGCCAGTAAAAATCCAAGTTTGTTGCTCCATTGATCTCTCAAAGTAAAATCACTCCCCTAACGATGAATTGTGTCTTTTCCAAAGCACCTAAAAATTATATATTCACCCTGCAGGAGCTGTCAATATTTACTATGTATGTATGCAAAATATTTAAAATATCTTTAAAGAAAAAGGAACCGGCAGATACTCAATGTTATCTCCGGTTCCTGAAATTACCGACTTTCTAACCCTCTATAAAATCTATTACAGTCTTGTTGAAGTTTTCCGCGTCCTGCAGGAAATGAATATGACCGCCGTTAAACGCGGCCAGCTGAGAGCCCTTGATGTTATCCTTGAGCCACTGGCTGTTTTCAGGCTTGTACAGAGACTCCTTTGCTCCGTAGGTTATGAGGGCGGGAACGGTAATCTTATCCAGCATATCTCTGTAATCCTTCTGGACTATGGCCAGCCACATGTTCACCATAACGTGAGGAGTGTTCTTTTTGGCCATGGAAAGAATCCATTCTATTTCATCCTTATCAGGATAGTTTTCTCCGAACATGGCCGGAACAAATCCTTCGGCCACAGAGTCCCAGTTCTGAGCAATCTGCTCCAGATAGTCCATGGCATCAGCCCTGTCGTACTTTCCGAAGAGAGTGTGAGGCCAGTTTTCACTTTCATCGGCCATCATTTTAGCTGTCATATCTATGAGAACCACCTTTGAAATGTTGCCGCATCCGTAGTTGTTTATATACTCCCATATTATATGGACTCCCATGGACCAGCCTATAAGAACCACATCCTTCAGCTCTCTGTACTCTATAAGCTGCCTCAGGTCTTCGGCGAATCTTGCCAGATACAGGCCCTTTTCAGGTCTGTCAGAGTCCCCATGTCCTCTCAGATCGTATGACAGCACCTTGTACCTTTTTCTGAACTCGGGAAGCTGCTTCTCAAAGAAATGCCTGTTGCAGCTCCAGCCGTGAACGAAGACGACAGCCTTTCCCTCTCCCTTTTCCTCATAGTAAAGTCTGCAGTTATCATCTGTAGCAAAATACGGCATATATATCCCTCCTTTAATAAAAAGTACTGCTGAAATCCTTCTTCTTAAACTATACCACCCTTTCCTTTGACAGAGAATTCCGACTTTGTTATCATAGTGTTAAGCAAAAGTTTATACTCTCCAGGAGGAGCAATAATGTACAATCACCAGCTGGATACATTTATAACCGTAGCTGACTGCGGAAGCTTCACAAAGGCGGCGGAAAGGCTTTTCATATCCACATCAGCTGTGGTGCAGCAGATCAACTCACTCGAGGATCATCTCGGTTTAAAGCTTTTTCTCAGAGGCCCCAGAGGCATCTCCCTCACTGAAGCCGGAAGCTCATTATACGAAGACTCTCTGCGGATGATCTCTCTTTCCCGCGACGCCATTGCCCGGGCGCAAAAATCCTCTGAAAGCAGTGAAACCATCATACGGGTAGGCAGCTCCATAATGAACCCGTGCAGGCCTGCCATGGATATATGGAGAAAGATCAGTCATCTTCATACCGGCTTTAAGCTGCAGATTGTCCCCTTTGATGATTCCTGGACCAGGGTTCTCGATACCTTTGACTCTCTCGGCGAGAGCTTCGATTTTTTAGTGGCTGCCTGCGATTCAAAAACATGGCTCAAACACGCCTCCTTCCTCCGGATCAGCACCTGCTCCCTGTGCATGGCCGTATCGCCGGACCACCCTCTGGCAGGTAAAAGGCTTTTAAAGGTTCCCGAGCTTGCAGGAGAAACCGTGATGATGATTCCATATGGAGACTCCCCTATTCTCGACCGTATAAGAGCCCGTCTGCTCAGCGAGGCTCCCGGTATCACCATAAAGGATACCGTGAGATTTTACGACGTCGAGGTTATCAACCGGTGTGAAGTGGAAAACAACATGCTTCTTACCCTCAGCACATGGGCTGACGTTCACTCGGGTCTCAATACTATCCCCGTTGACTGGGACTACAAAATGCCCTACGGCATTCTTTACTCAAAGCATCCTTCAGAAAAAATGATTTCCTTTATTGGCATTATAAAAGAAGCCTTAAAGGATACTTGAGTATCTCTGTCAAAACACATATAATATATATGAGCTTTATTTAACCGAAGGGAGAAAGAATGCACGAATATCCTGTTACCCAGCAGATAATAAAAATAGCAGAGGATCACTGCCGCAGGGCGGAAGGAAAAAAAGTGACCGCCGTAAACCTGGTCATAGGCGATTATTCCGGCTATGTGGGCGATTCTGTACAGATGTACTTTGATATAATATCTCAGGGGACTCTGTGCCAGGGAGCCAGAGTCAGCATAAAGCATATAAAGCCCAAGCTTAAATGTCCCGACTGCGGAGCCCTTTTTGAAAAGCCGCCCCTCTCCTTTGACTGTCCTCAATGCGGCGGGCAGGGAGGTCCTACGGACATAGGAAAGGAATTCTATATAGAGACCATTGAAATAGAATGATTTCAGGAGGAAAATATGCACGATATAAGAAAAATAGACGTTATGGAAGGCGTTCTCGATGAAAATGATCATATAGCCGAGCATGTGAACCGTCACATGACTGAGCACGGAGTTCTTGTGGTTAATGAAATGGGCGCTCCGGGAGCCGGGAAAACCACCAGTCTCAGAAACATCGTAAAGCACCTCGATGTAAAGCCCTATGTCATAGAAGGAGATATAGAGTCGGACATAGATACTCAGGCCCTCAATTCCATAGGCATAGAGACTCATCAGATCAATACCTACGGGTCATGTCATCTGGATGCTCCTATGATAGAGCACATGACAGGACACATTTCCTTTAATGAGCCCGGAATACTTTTCATAGAAAACATCGGCAACCTGGTCTGCCCCGCTGAATTCAGCATTGGGGAGCATGTGATGATGCTTATTTCCACCGTTACAGAGGGCAGCGACAAGCCCTACAAATATCCCCTCGCCTTTGAGAAGGCCGACATAATACTTCTCAGCAAGGTGGATCTTATCCCCTACCTGGACTTTGACGAGGAGTTTTTCATGAAGGGAGTAAGAGCCCTCAATAAGGATGTTCCTGTTTTTAAGGTTTCAGGAAAAACAGGCGAAGGATATGAGGAGGTTGCCAGGTGGCTTCAAAACAAAGCGAAAGAATTAGGCTCTGGGGAATAGTCCAGGGCGTGGGCTTCAGGCCGTTTGTGGCCAAGACGGCAAAAAAGCTTAAAATGAAAGGCCAGGTGCTTAATACCGGCGGTCTTGTGGAAATAATCGTCACCGATTACAGGGAGCAGACAGACCGTTTCATAGAGACCCTGGTCAGAGAGAAGCCGGCTCCCGCGGAGATAGTTCATATAAAGCGGGAGTCTGTACCCTTCAGAGAGTTTGATGATTTTACCATAATCAAAAGCCGTTCAGGGAATGATGAGGCCGCCATGGTTCCCGCCGATCTCGCCATATGCCCCCAATGTCTCAAAGAGCTTTACACCGAGGATAATCCGAGATATCTCCATCCGTTTATAAGCTGCATGGTATGCGGTCCCAGATACACCATCATGGACAGGATTCCCTATGACAGGGAAAACACCTCCATGGTGGATTTTCCCATGTGCGAATTCTGTGAAAAGCAGTACACAGATATAAGCGACAGGAGATATCATGCCCAGACCATATCCTGCCACGACTGCGGACCTCAGCTAATGTGGAAGGGCAGTATTTCCCCCGAAAAGACAGATGACCTGAGCATTCTTGACCATGGCGCCGGTATACTGAAAAACGGCGGAGTCATTGCCTTTAAAAGCGTGGGAGGTTACAACCTTGCGGCGGATCCCTTTAATGAGGATGCCGTTGCCAGGCTCAGAAAAATAAAAAACAGAGAAGCCAAGCCCTTTGCTGTCATGTTCAGAAGTCTTGATCAGATAAAAGAATACTGCTATGTAAACGACACCGAAGCCCGGCTCCTCCAGTCCTCGGCCAGGCCCATAATACTCCTGGAGCACAGAGCCACAGACTCGCCGGAAATCAGAAAAAGCCGCTTTATAGGCTCCTTTCTTCCCAGCTTTGCCGCTCAGTACCTTCTTCTGGACAGAATAAGCCCTCTCATATTTACAAGCGCCAATCTGTCGGACATGCCTATGATAAAGGACGATGATGAAATATTCGGTCTCATGGATAAGCGCCGCGACATCAGCGGCGTCATATACAATAAACGAAGAATCCTGGTCAGGGCAGACGACTCCGTTGCCCGGGCAATAGACGGTCAGCCGCAGATGATAAGGCGCTCCAAGGGATACGCTCCCGTTCCTCTTTACGTGGAAAGCGCCGGCGGCGGGCGGGCTTCTGTATTGGCGGCGGGAAGCCAGCTTAAAAATTCCTTTGCTCTTACAAAGGGTCCCTTCGTCTACATGAGCCAGTTTTTCGGAGATATGGATACAATTGAAAACCAGAGGATATATGAGGAAAACCTGGAAAGGCTCAAAGGCTTTTTCAGAATAGAGCCTGCGATGGTGGCCTGCGACATGCATCCTCTCTATTTCACCACCTCCTTCAGCGAAAAATACGCGGAGGATAACGGGCTTCCTCTTGTCAGAGTGCAGCATCACCACGCCCACGTTGCCTCTGTAATGGCTGAAAACCGGCTTCAGGGAAAGGTCATAGGCCTAAGCTTCGACGGGACGGGATACGGCACCGACGCCTGTATCTGGGGCGGAGAGGTGCTGCTGTGCGAAAACGGCGGCTTTCAAAGACTTGCCCACCTGAAATACGTTAATATGACAGGTGGCGACGGATCCGTAAAGGATGCCTCACGCTCAGCCTTAAGCTATATCCACGCGTGGGATTCGGGAGCCATGAATTCCCGGGGCTCCGATGATAATATTTCCGTTGATATATCCGATATAATAGAATACGGAGAAAAACGTCTGAAAGCTCTTCCCCACGCCTCTCTTACACTGAAGGCCCTGTCCTCGGGAATAAATACCGTAAAAAGCTCCAGCATGGGACGCCTTTTTGACTGTGTCGCCTCCCTTCTCGGAATAAAGGATTATAACGACTATGAAGGACAGTGCGCCATAATGCTGGAGGATGCCGCCGCCTCGGCTTTGAAGAATCCCGGAGCCGACAGAAAATGCGATCTGGCTCTTTCCTTTCATAAGCGCATAATAGATGCCGCCGTGTATCAGTGCCGCCGCGCCAGAGAGCTGACCGGAGCCGGCCAGGTGGCTCTTACGGGCGGAACCTTTCAGAACAAAATTCTCATGGAAGGTCTCCTTGAGGTTCTCCGCGAAGAAGGATTTTCGCCGTATTACAATATTTCCGTAAGTCCCAACGACGGAGGCATAGCCTTAGGCCAGGCCTATATAGCCATGAATACCCTCTGAAAAAGCTTAAAAAGGCGGGTCCGCAGAAAATTTATTCCTGCGGACCCGCCTTTTGACATTTTTTCTTATCTTTTTCCTCTAGAGGAGGGCTGTCTCTCTGTCAGCCAGCTCCCTGTAAGTATGATATTTCGCCTTTGCGTCTTCTTCCGTCATGGTAAAGAGCTTTTCCGCCACGTCAGGGAATTCCTTTGCCAGAGAAGAATATCTTATCTGATCCATTATGAAGTCTCTGAAGCTGGCTGTAGGCTCCTTTGAATCCAGTCTGAACGGATTTTTGCCTTCCTTCTTCAGCCTTGGGTCATATCTGTAAAGGTGCCAGTATCCCGCGTCTACCGCTTCCTTTATATTTTCCTGAGCCTTGCCCATGCCCTTCTTGAGGCCGTGGTTAATGCAAGGAGCGTAGGCTATTATAATGGACGGACCGTCATAATTTTCAGCCTCTATCACAGCCTTCATCAGCTGGTTCTTGTCTGCGCCCATTCCTACCTGGGCCACGTATACGTACCCGTAGGACATGGCCATGAGTCCCAGATCCTTCTTCTTTATTCTCTTGCCGGCAGCCGCGAACTTGGCTATAGCCGCTTCAGGAGTAGCCTTTGAGGCCTGGCCTCCTGTATTGGAGTAAACCTCTGTATCAAATACCAGTATATTTATGTTTTCTCCAGACGCCAGCACATGATCCAGACCGCCGTACCCTATGTCATAGGCCCAGCCGTCTCCTCCCAGAGCCCAGACGGATTTTTTCACAAGGTAATCCTTAGAGTCCATAATCCTTCCGCAGATTTCCTTCAGCTTTTCATCCTCTGTATTAAGGGATTCTATGGCTGCCACTACGGCGTCGCTCTTGGCCCTTGTTTCCTGTCCGTCCTCCTTATACTCAATCCATTCCTCAAATGCCTTTTTCAGCTCTTCGCCTGTGCTGAGAGTAAGAGCCTCCTTCATATCCTGCTCTATTCTGGCTCTTATCTGCTTGGAGGCTATGACCATTCCGTAGCCGTACTCCGCGTTGTCCTCGAAAAGTGAGTTGGCCCATGCCGGACCTCTCCCGTTTTCGTCCTTGCAGTAAGGCATGGACGGCGCGGAAGCGCCCCATATGGATGAGCAGCCTGTAGCGTTGGCAATAAGCATCCTGTCGCCAAAGAGCTGTGTTACCAGCTTAATATAAGGTGTTTCACCGCAGCCTGAGCAGGCTCCGGAAAACTCTATATAAGGCTTGGCGAACTGGCTGCCCTTAACTGTATGAGTATTGACCCTCTCGTCCTTTCTAGGAAGCTTTATTCCGTAATTCCAGTTTTCGCTTTCATGTACAACCTCCGCGAAAGGCTTCATTATGAGTGCCTTTTCCTTGGCCGGACATATATCGGCGCAGTTTCCGCAGCCCAGACAATCGAGAGCCGAAACCTGCATTCTGTACTGAAGTCCCTCAAGACCTTTTCCCATAGCCTTAATGGTTTCAAAGCCTTCAGGCGCCGCTGCCTTTTCCTCTTCCGTAAGAAGGACAGGCCTTATAGCCGCGTGAGGACATACAAATGAGCACTGGTTGCACTGTATGCAGTGATCCTTCTGCCACTCAGGAAGATGAGCGGCCACGCCTCTCTTTTCATAGGCAGCCGTTCCTGAAGGGAATGTGCCGTCCTCTATTCCTTCAAAAGAGCTTACAGGCAGAGCGTCTCCCTCCTGTCTGTTCATAGGAATGAGAACCTCCTCGATAAATTCAGGCAGCTCCTCTCCCTTTTCATCCGTCTCTTCTATATCGGCCCACTGAGCCGGTACTTTTATTTCCCTTATAGCGTCTATTCCTCTGTCTACGGCGGCACAGTTCATATCTACTATCTTCTTTCCTTTTTTGCCGTAAGCCTTGTCGATTCCTTCCTTAAGGTACTCCACAGCCTTATCTACAGGTATTACCTCTGTAAGCTTGAAGAATGCCGCCTGCATTACCATGTTTATTCTTCCGCCGAGACCTATCTCCTCAGCTATTTTCTGAGCGTCTATGGCGTAGAACCTTACTTTTTTCCTTGCCAGATCTCTCTTTACTCTGGCAGGAAGAGCCCTTTCAAGATCACTGTCGCTCCACAGGGTGTTGAGCAGGAACGTTCCTCCATCCTTAAGGTCCTTAAGCATGTCGTACTGTCTTATATAGGCCTGGTTGTGGCACGCCACAAAATCAGCCTGATTTATAAGATATGTGGACTGTATAGGATGATGTCCGAACCTGAGGTGAGAAATGGTAACGCCTCCTGACTTCTTTGAATCGTAGGCGAAATATCCCTGAGCGTACATGTCTGTCTTGTCGCCTATGATCTTTATGGCCGTCTTATTGGCGCCCACCGTTCCATCGGATCCAAGTCCCCAGAACTTGCACTTTATGGTGCCCTCCGGCTCCATGGAAATTCCTCCCTCGTAGGAAAGGGAAAGGTTTGTAATATCGTCTTCTATACCTATTGTAAAGTGGTTTACAGGCTTTTCTCTGTTAAGGTTTTCGTAAACCGCCTCTATCATTCCCGGATTAGTGTCCTTTGAACCGAGTCCGTAGCGTCCGCCGTATACCTCAGGCGCGTTTTCCTCGTCAAAGAGCAGAGTTTTTACATCCTGATAGAGAGGCTCGCCCAGAGCTCCCGGCTCCTTAGTCCTGTCCAGAACAGCGATTCTCTTTACGCTTTCAGGCAGTACATCCATGAAATACTCTTTTACAAAAGGCCTGTACAGTCTCACCTTAATGAGACCCACCTTTTCTCCCTTGGCGTTTATATGATTTATGGTCTCCTCTATGGTCTCGCACACAGATCCCATGGCTACTATTATTCTCTCCGCGTCAGGAGCTCCCACATAGTCAAAAGGTCTGTAGCTTCTTCCCGTAAGCCTGCTTACCTTGTTCATGTACTCAACCACTACCTCAGGTATGGCCTCGTAGAACCTGTTGGAAGCCTCTCTTCCCTGGAAGAATATATCAGGATTCTGAGCCGTGCCTCTTATAACGGGATGCTCAGGATTTAAGGCTCTGTCTCTGAACTGCTGAACCGCCTCCCAGTCCACAAGCTCTTTAAAGTCCTCGTAGCTGAACACCTCTATCTTCTGAATCTCATGTGAGGTTCTGAATCCGTCAAAGAAATGAAGGAAAGGTACCCTTCCCTTTATTGCCGAAAGGTGAGCTATTCCTCCCAGATCCATTACCTCCTGAACAGACCCTGAAGCCAGCATGGCAAAGCCTGTCTGTCTGCATGCCATAACATCGGAATGGTCTCCGAATATACAGAGGGCGTGGGTGGATACGCTTCTGGCCGCCACGTGGAATACTCCCGGCAGAAGCTCTCCGGCTATTTTATACATATTCGGTATCATAAGAAGCAGTCCCTGAGACGCCGTATATGTCGTAGAAAGCGCTCCCGCAGCCAGGGATCCGTGAACAGCTCCCGCGGCTCCCGCCTCAGACTGCATCTCAGCAACCTTTACAGTCTGGTCAAATATATTCTTTCTGCCATAGGCAGCCCATTCGTCAACAACCTCAGCCATGGTGGATGATGGTGTTATTGGATATATGGACGCAACGTCCGTAAAGGCGTAGGACACATGAGCCGCAGCCGTATTGCCATCCATTGTTTTCATGATTTTATGTGTCATTGTAATCCTCCGTTTTAATTTGCTTATTCGTACTTTCTGCGCTTTGTAATTTATGTACTAAATACCGCACATTACCATATACTTTATCTTAGCAAAGCGCCTTTGTCAACCTTGTACTTAAAATTATACAAAATACATTGAAATACTTTTAAATCCTTGATTTTCCAGGATTTGAAACCTCCTTTTAAAAGTCCTCACGCTTGTTAAACAAATGGTTTGCTGATATAATAAATTATTGCATTATTTTTTGTATTTTATCAGGGAGCAGGGTACGTTGAAAAAGCTGAAGAACTGGAGATATCAGAAGGAATTCGATACAAGGACGCTTATGTCAAAGGACATTCAGGAGGGAGAGCTGCTTTCAGACTCCAAAGAAAAACAGGATGCCTCGGAGGACAGGGATGCGGAAAAAAAAGGAATTTCCGTCAGAGCCCTGGTAGGTGAAGAGGCGGATTCCCGGGAGGATAGCCGTGACGCTTCCACTGAAGAAAAGGAAGAAAAAAATTCTTCCCCTTCCCCCAAAACACGTAAGGTGGCTGATCTTAAGGAGCTGTCGGAGGCCCGGAGCAAAGAATCCGACGGCAGAGAGACACAGGTTTACGAGCCGCGTCCTCTTACGCCTGAGGATGATATATATGAGGACATACTTGAGCATTTCTCCTCAGCTCCCACAAAGCCAAAATACTGGTTTGAGGAGTTCGGCGATTACTGGTCATGCAGCTGCGGCCATATAAACAAAGGAGATATCTGCACCAACTGCGGCCTTGAGCGCGACCTTCTCAGATCTCTTTTCATCCTTCACAAGCCTGTCGGCGCCACCGAAAATCCCAACAAAAAGGTAACAGAGCTGCAGAACGGAGCCGCCTTCCACAGTGAGGAGGCCGGTTCCGCTGAAGAAGAAAAGGAGAAAAAAAGCGAAAAAAAGGAGCAGGAGGAAAAATCCTCTCAGGCCGCTTCTGAGGAGACGAAAAAGCCTTCCGCCGAAAAACGGGAAAAAACGGCGCTTCCCGTTAAGGCCGAGGAAAAGAAAAAGCCTGTGAGCCGCCGTAAGCTTATAATAATAATCGCTGTGATGGTGGCTGTTCTCGTTCTTCTTTCCGTCTGTGCCTACGGAGCCTACATTAAATACGCCGCTCCCGCTAAAAAATATGATCAGGCTCAGCAGCTTCAGGCAGACGGAAAATACGCGGAGGCCATAGAAATATATGAATCTCTCGGGGACTATGAGGATTCGCGGGATATGATATGGCGCTGCTGGATTTCCATAGGAGATGAATACTCTCTCAACGGACAGTATGAAGACGCGCTGAACGCCTACTATACCGCCTCCGATCTTCGTGAAAGCCAGAATCTCACCGATAAAATAAACCAGGCGAAATTCGGCTATGTTGAGGCCCATCAGAGCGAAGGCGGCGATACATTCCTTCAGTATATGACCGAGCTGAGAAATATCAGCTATCCGGGAGTGGAAGAAATATATGACGCTTTTTACGCCTGGCACATAAAAATAATCGCCAATACCTCCGAGGATGATCTTGAAACGGATATGGCCACAGCCAGCAGAAGCGATACCATATATTTTCATGTGCTTCTCAGCGGAGGGGAGCCTTCCGAGACCATAGAGCTTTATTATGAAATAACATGGCCTAACGGATCAAGTCAGACATATTCTCTTGATTCCCAATGGAAAAGCGGCTCCACCATATCCGCCAGATTCCAGTACCCTATACCTCTCTTCGGTCGTGAGGGCGCCCTTAAGTTCCAGCTCTATGACAGAAATTCCAACGAGCTTCTGGGCAGCGACTCCATAGAGCTGAGGAACTGACGAAAACAATCACCTGTCTGAAAACAAAAAGGAGACCCTTCTCTTTACGAAGCGTCTCCCTTTTATTTCTGCTCTTATTTCCTATTCGATGATCTCGGTTACTACTCCCGATCCTACCGTTCTTCCGCCCTCTCTTATGGCGAATCTTAACCCTTCCTCTATGGCTATCGGTGTGATCAGCGTTATTGTCATCGTGATGTTGTCTCCTGGCATACACATCTCTGTTCCTTCCGGAAGCTGCAGGTCTCCTGTTACGTCTGTCGTTCTGAAGTAAAACTGCGGTCTGTATCCGTTAAAGAACGGCGTGTGTCTTCCGCCCTCTTCCTTCTTCAGTACGTATACCTC
>DVMP01000084.1 GCA_018714925.1 Candidatus Allocopromorpha excrementigallinarum | reverse complement strand
TCTAAATAAAACAACAGTATTTCATCCCTGAAATTCAGCTGATTCACGATTGATTTTTGTTTTCTTTAATGTATAATCATACCGGATACAGATTCCGACGAAAAATCGGAGAAAAAAGAAGGAGATGACTTAAAATGAGACTTAAACGGCTCAGTCCCAGGAGGATGTTTGTTTTAGGCTTTTTCGGAGTTATCATGATAGGAACATTCCTCCTTATGCTGCCTGAAGCATCCGCGACAGAGGAGCCTCTCGGTTTTGCCGACGCCCTCTTTATGTCTACAAGCTGCGTATGCGTAACGGGACTGGCGACTATTGACCCAGGAACAGGTCTTACTTTTTTCGGACAGCTGGTTATGGCTGTTTTAATTCAGATAGGCGGTCTCGGAATAACATCCATAGGAGTCATGGTTATTATGGCCGCAGGGGGAAAATTCAGCATTAACAAACAGAAGCTGGTAAAGGAATCCCTGAATCTAAGCTCAAGCAAAGGCCTCATAGACGTAGTAAAATCCGTATCCTACGTCACCATGCTCTTTGAGTCGGCAGGCGTCATATGCGCCTTTTTATCGTATGGATCGCTTTTTCCGGCAGCGGACGCTCTGTGGAAAAGTGTATTTCACTCGGTAGCCGCCTTTAACAACGCCGGCTTTGATTTAATGGGCGATTTTAAA
The DNA here is from genome assembly GCA_018714925.1 of Candidatus Allocopromorpha excrementigallinarum. Lineage (GTDB taxonomy): Bacteria > Bacillota > Clostridia > Peptostreptococcales > Anaerovoracaceae > Lentihominibacter > Lentihominibacter excrementigallinarum. The sequence continues at coordinate 27,563 of DVMP01000084.1, read as the reverse complement.
AGCCTTACGGATTTTCACGGAAACATATGGCTGTGCGTCACCACCACAGGTCTTATAATCTTCGGCGGTCTCGGCTTTTTTGTCATAAAGGAGCTTACCTCCTTTAAGCACCCCAAGACCTGGACTCTGCATACGAAGGTGGTCCTCTGCACCACCGTCAGTCTTATTATCGCCGGCACTTTGATGCTGAAGGCGACGGAGGGAAGCGCCATCACCTGGCTCGAAGCCTACTTTCAGAGCGTTTCCGCCAGAACGGCGGGCTTTGCCACTATACCCATGGGAGAGGTGAGCAAGGCCGGACTGCTGGTAATAATGATACTTATGTTTATAGGGGCTTCTCCCGGATCAACCGGCGGAGGTGTGAAAACCACCACATTTTTCGTGCTGGTGAAAAAATCCCTGAGCACCGTCCTTAACGGCCACTGCTCGGCCTTTAAGCGCCAGATTCCCGATTCCTCCATAATGAAGGCCTTTATGGTGTTCAATCTGGCTCTTGTAACAATACTTGTCAGCACCTTTGCCGTATGTATGCTGGAGCCTGACTTTACCTTTGAGCAGATACTCTTTGAAGTAGTCAGCGGCTTTGCAACTACAGGCTTTTCCACCGGGATAACTCCTGAGCTTACCCAGTGGAGCAAGATAATAATCTCCGCCACTATGTTTGTAGGCAGAGTGGGGCCTCTTACTCTGGCCACCATATGGCTGAGCCGCGCTCAGTCGGCTGTGAGATATTCTCAGGAAGATGTAAATATAGGATAATATACAGAAAAGGAGAAAAAAATGAAAGCGAAACAAAGATCAGGCTTCGGTATAATAGGTCTCGGCAGATTCGGTACAGCCCTGGCTAAAATACTGGCCAAGGCAGGAGCCGACGTTATAGTTATCGACGGAGATGAAAACAAGCTGCGTCAGGTGCGGGACTATGTTGAGGACGCCTTCAAGCTGGGGAAGCTTACCAGGGAGGCTCTTGAGGATACGGGAATCGGAGACTGTGAAACGGTTATCGTGTGTATAGGCGAGAAGGTGGATGTAAATCTTCTCACCACTCTCAACGTTATAAACATGGGGGTTCCCAGGGTCATATCAAAGGCTGAGAGCATGGAGCACATGGCCATACTGGAAAAGCTGGGCGCGGAGGTTGTTCAGCCGGAAACAGAGACCGCCACGAGACTGGCGGCAGTGCTTCTCTCTTCAAAGTCTGTCGATATGATGCGTCTCAATGATGACTACGTTATTTCAGAAATAAAGGTTACCGACAGGATCTCAGGAAAAAGTCTCCGCGACCTTCACATGGAAAGATACGGCCTGAAGCTCATTGCTCTTGAGCGTGAGCCTGACACCACATTTGTGGATTTTGACTACGATTATGAGCTTACTGACAGCGACTGTATAGTCGTTCTCGGAAAGTTCGCGTCCATTGAAAAATTTGAAAAGCGCACCTTAAAATAATTCTTCCCCATACAGACCGTTATGGCTGCAGGCTCATTTCAGCCTGCAGCATTATGGCGCATTCCATTCGTTTTCTGAAAAGCTCGCATCCATACTCATACACACCTTCTATTGATCCTGAAGCGTGGTAATTGTTTGCCGCGCATCCTCCCGAGCAGTAAAGCTTTGCCCAGCAGTTTCTGCACTCTTCACGTGTATAAGCGTTGCACCTTCTGAACCTGTCGCCTGTTTCCACGGAGGTTATTCCGTCAAATACATTGCCCATGCTGTATTTGGAATCGTTTACAAACTGATGGCACGGAAACAGCTCGCCCCACGGCGTAACGGCCATATACTCTGTACCGCTGCCGCAGCCCGATATACGTTTATATATACATGGCCCGTTCTCCAGATCCACCATATAGTGATAGAAGTTAAAGGGACGGCCCTCTCTTTTTCTTCTCAGCATTTCTTCAGCCAGGATTTCATACTGTCTGAAGAGTATGTGAAGATCCTCGTCTGTAAGGGCGCAGGGATCATCAGGAGAACATACTACAGGCTCCATACTCAGCTCTGTAAATCCCAGATCAGCCATATGAAATATGTCCTCTGTAAAATCAGTATTAAAATGAGTGAAGGTTCCTCTTACATAATAGCTTCTGTCCCCTCTCTTCTCCACGAATCTGAGGAATTTGGGGACTATGAGATCATAGCTTCCTTTTCCCTCATAATCCTTTCTGAAGCGATCATGGACCTCCTTTCTTCCGTCCAGAGATAAAACCACGTTATCTATTTCCCTGTTGCAGAAATCCGTCACCTCATCATCTAAAAGGACTCCGTTTGTTGTGAGGGTAAAGCGAAAATTCTTGTTATTTTCCTTTTCCATCGACCTGGCATAGGCCACCGTATCCTTTATCGTCTGCCAGTTCATCAGCGGCTCTCCGCCGAAAAAATCCACCTCCAGATTGCGGCGGCCTTCTGAATTTTCAATAAGGAAATCTATTGCCTGCTTTGCCACCTCAAAGGACATGAGGGCTCTGCGGCCATGGTATTTTCCCTGACTTGCAAAGCAGTATTCACAGCTCAGATTGCACGTATGAGCCACATGAAGGCAGAGAGCCTTAACAGTCCTGCTTCCTTCCTTGTAGGCAGCCGCGGCTTCCCTGTATGTGTCCGGCGTAAAGAGCTTATGCTCACTCTCCAGCTCTCCCACCTCCTCTATACAGGCCCTTATATCCTCTCCGGTTACATCGGGACGGCCGCCGTATTTTTTAATTACAGCCTCACAGATTTCCTGAGGCGTACGGCTTTTATACATATCTATTATATCGTAGGCCACGTCGTCCACAAGATGTACGGCTCCGCTGCATGTATCCAATACTATATTATGTCCGCCAAGCTTATACTGATGATGCATCCGCTTTCCTCCCTTACAGAAAAATAGCGCCGCCCCCTGCGGAGGTCAGCGCTCCCTTCTTATACAGCTTAATTATTTTTCCTTGTTTTCACAAGGCTGATTGGCAACACCGCAGCTTGTCTTGCACGCAGACTGACATGAAGTCTGGCACTCGCCGCAGCCGCCCTTTTCCATGCTTTTGCAGAGATCTCTCGTCTTTATTGTCTTTATTCTGTTCATCGCGTCCCACTCCAATCTGAAATTTAATTTTACATGATTTCGAAGCTTGCCTTCGTACCTATATTATGATAAAGCAGAAGATAAAAATTGTCAAGGATCACCCCGGAGAGGCTTTTCCTTTTATTTTTTCTCATAGGTGACCTTACCGTCCATAATGGTAAGGAGGATTTCCGTATCCTTTATGTCATCCACCGGACACCTGAAGGGATTTCTGTCCAGCACGATTATATCCGCCATCTTCCCCGGCTCAAGAGAGCCAAGCTCATGATCCCTTCCGTAGACAAATGCCGATCCCATGGTATTGGCCTTCAGAGCTTCCGCCACCGTAAGGTATTCTCCGTTATCGACTCCCGCCATGGATCCGTCGTAGTTTTTTCTGGCTACAGCCGCGTATATACCCGGGAACTGGTTGTAGTTAACAACAGGAAAATCAGTTCCCAAAGCCAGTACCGCTCCCGCATCCTTAAGGGACCTGAATGCCCATTCGTAGCGGCACCGCTCCGTCCCCAGCCTGATTATTTTTTCGTTCATCTCAAGAGGCAGATGCTCTCCCTGCATGGAGGCCGCCACTCCCAGCTCCTTAAATCGCGGAATGTCGTCAGGATGTATGGTCTCAATATGCTCTATAGTGTTGACCAGGCCATGGCTGCCGTTTGCCTTCAGGGAGGCCTCATAGGCGTCAAGGGCCATTCTTACCGAGCCTTCGGCTATACAGTGAATCCTTACGGGAAGTCCCGCCCTGTTGGCGGCTATTACGCTTGCGTTCAGCGATTCCTGACTGTCCAGAGGCACTCCGTCGCCTGCTGTATCGGGTCTGTCGGCATAGGGCTCAAGAAGGAGACCCGTATATGTGGAGGTTACGCCATCCAGAAAGCCTTTCACTCCCGAAACACGGAAGGTAGGGGAATTGAATTCCTCCTTCCATTTTACCGCGTCTGTAAAGTCCGTCCTTCTCATGAAGGCCGTATATACATGTACTCTGCTGGTAAACTCTCCCGCTTCCGCCATTTCTTTAAATATGCTGTAGCGATGATGGATCATCGGACTGTATTCATCAGCGCTCATTTCGCTCAGAGAGGTTATTCCGCGGGAGGCCAGCCCCTTCATGAAGTCCTTCATTATGACCTTCATCTGATCATCGGGAAAATCATAATAGTTGTTCCAGGCATAGGCCATGGCGTCGGGCTCATATATAAGTCCATCCAGCTCCCCGTTTTCGTCTACTCCCACAGAGCCTGCCACCAGCTCCATATCAGGTGTATAGCCTGATTCCTCAAGGGCCTTCGTATTGAGCCACGCCGTGTGAGCATCGGCGCAGTTCATATATACCGGCCTGTCCGGAACGGCTTCGTCAAGGGATTTTTTAGTAGGCAGAGGCGCATCGTTCCAGTTGGCGGGAAACCATCCGAATCCGCGTATCCGCGGCTCCTCCGGATGCTCCCGGGCATATTTTTTTATCATTTCAACAGCCTCTTCCTCTGATGTGGATTCCGTCAGGTCGACAGCGTGATCACTGTCAGCCACTGCTCCCCACCAAAGGTGGTCATGACCGTCTACCAGCCCCGCCATAATCAGCCTGTCTCCGTATTGATAAACTTCTGTCTTCTCCCCGCGAAAAGCATCTATTCCGTCATCGCGCTCCACCGCCAGTATTTTATTTCCCTTTACGGCTACCCCTCCTTTAAAGGGCTCGTCCTCCTGCCCTGTAAATACTGCGTCGCTTTTTATTATTACATCCGCATAGTTCATTTTCTCATCCTCCTTCCTTTTATGATACATTAAAGGAAAGTCCATGTAAATGTACCCCTGGAGATACACTCTTTAACCAACCATTGCTTTGACCTGAAAATTCTTTTATGATATACTTTCTATGTATTTCGCCGGAGCATTCCCTCCGGTGAAAATCAGTTTTAACTTCAGTTATCAAGGGATCGGAGGAAATAACATGAAATGCCCTGTATGTAAAGATGTGACTCTTCTCATGTCTGAAAAAAACGGTATAGAAATAGACTACTGCCCTCAGTGCAGAGGCATATGGCTTGACAGAGGAGAGCTGGACAAAATAGTGGAAAGAGCCAAGGCTGAGGAAAAGGAGTACGGACAGTACGGCGACTATGACAGAAGGCGTGACGACTACCGTCAGAATTACAGAGAAAAGGATAATTACCGCTATCAGAAGCCGAAAAAAAAGCGTTCCATGCTTGGAGACATACTGGAGATGTTCGGAGAGGAATAAAAAACACATTAGAAAGGAGCCGCGGTTTTTCCTGGATCCGACAGGAATGCCGCACAGAAGGACATGGATCATAAAAAGCTTGCGGAGCTTCTCTTTCCGCATATAGACAAAACCCCCGACTACTATGAACAAAAATTCAAAATAAGAGATCTTCCTCAAGGCGCCATGGTTACAAGGCTGGGTCCCAGCCCTACAGGATTCATACATCTGGGCAACCTCTACGGAGCCCTTGCCGACGAGAGGCTGGCACATCAGTCAGGAGGGATCTTTTATCTGCGTATAGAGGACACAGACGATAAACGCTACGTGGAAAACGCCGTGGAGACCATAATCTCCTCTCTGAGGTTCTTCGACATAAACTTCGATGAGGGGGCTCTCATGGAAGGGGAAAAGGGCGACTACGGCCCTTACTACCAGAGCCGCAGAGGTGAGATATACCAGTGCTTTGTCAAATATCTGGTGGAACAGGGATCCGCGTATCCCTGCTTTCTCACAGAGGAAGAGCTGGCTTCCATAAGACAGCGGCAGGAGCAGGCCAAAGAAACCACGGGAATATACGGAAGGTATGCCGAGAAGAGCAGATCTCTCACATATGATGAGATAAAGGCCAATATAGAAGCCGGAAAGCCTTACGTTATAAGGCTTAAATCATCGGGAAACCACGATCTTCCTTCAGAGGAAATACGTCATATTCACGTTGAGGATGCTGTAAGAGGCGTTCTTTCCATGCCTGAAAACAATCAGGATGTGGTAATTCTTAAGACCAACGGCATACCTACCTACCACATGGCCCATGTGGTGGACGATCATCTCATGAGAACCACTCATGTGGTTCGCGGCGAGGAATGGCTCATGTCACTTCCCATCCATGTGGAACTGTTTGAAAAGCTGGGTCTTCCAATGCCCGTATACTGTCATACGGCGCAGCTTCTCAAGCTGGACAACGGCAATAAGAGAAAGCTGAGCAAGCGAAAGGATCCCGAGCTTTCCCTTGACTATTACAGAAGGGAGGGCTACCATCCGGCTGCTGTAAAGGAATATCTTATGACCATACTCAATTCCGATTTTGAGGAATGGAGGCTTGCCAATCCCGACGCTCCTATGGAGGATTTTAAATTCACCACTGAAAAAATGAGCAGCGGGGGAGCGCTCTTTGACCTTAACAAGCTCAACGATATATCCAAGGATGTTCTGGTGAAAATACCTTCCTCCAGTCTGTATGACTTTCTAACAGGCTGGGCCCGTGAATTCAGGCCCGAGATATATCCTCTTTTGAGAGACAATAGGCAGTACGTTGAAAAAATACTGGATCTGGGACGCACGGGAAACAAGCCGAGAAAGGATTTCATCCGCGCCGGCCAGATATTTGATTTTATCAGCTACTTTTTCGATGACTACTTTGTCATCGAGGATACTGTTCCGGAAAACGTATCAGATGAAGACGCCGCCGAAATTCTCACAAGATATCTCGCTTCCTATGATCACAGCGACGATCAGACATTGTGGTTTGAAAAAATCAGAGGCATAGCTGAAGACATGGGATATGCTGCCAGGCCCAAGGATTACAAAAAAAATCCCGACGCCTACAAGGGGCATGTGGGTCATGTCAGCACAGTTATACGTATCGCTCTCATGGGAAGAAGCCAGTCTCCCGACATATGGGAGATCCAGCAGATTCTGGGAAAGGAAAGAACGAGAGAGCGTCTCGGTCTCATGATAAAATAGGGAGCCTTACGGCCTCTGTATACGCTTGATTACGAAAACAGCCGGCAGCCTAGAGCTGCCAGCTGTTTAAATATTCCTTCTGCTGGTCTGTAAGCCTGTCGATCTTTATGTCCCAGGCATTAAGCCTTCTTTCGGCCACCATCCTGTCTATTTCCGAGGATACGTCTATTACCTTGCTGTCCAGATTCTCATGGTTCTTCTTTATATAAAGGGCTGACATGGCCTGTACCGCAAAGCTCAGGTCCATTATTTCCGCGGGATGTCCGTCAGCAGCGGCTATGTTGACCAGTCTTCCTTCTCCTATTACATTGACGGTATTTCCTCCCGGAAGAGTGTACTCAGTTATGTTTGCTCTGGCCTCTCTCTTTGATACCGCTGTCTTCTCAAGGCCCTCCATATCTATCTCAACATTGAAATGTCCCGCGTTTGAAAGTATGGCGCCCCTTTTCATCTTCGCCATATGCCCGGGAGTCACAGTGTGCTTGCAGCCTGTTGCCGATATAAACATATCGCCTCTGGGCGCGGCTTCCTCCATGGTCATAACCTCATAGCCGTCCATAACAGCCTCCATAGCCTTAACAGGATCTATCTCCGTTATTATTACCCTTGCTCCCAGGGCAGCCGCTCTCATGGCTATGCCTCTGCCGCACCAGCCGTATCCGGCTACAACCACGGTTTTTGACGCTACAATGAGGTTGGTGTTTCTCATAATGCTGTCCCATACAGACTGGCCTGTGCCGTATCTGTTATCAAACAGATGCTTGCATCTGGCATCGTTTACAGCCACCATGGGAAATCTGAGAATTCCCTCCCTTTCCATGGCCTTAAGTCTTATAACCCCCGTGGTTGTCTCCTCGCATCCTCCAATAACCTCTTCGCCGAGATCGGGACGCTTTCCGTGTATCATCTCCACCAGATCGCCGCCGTCGTCTATTATGATATTGGGCTTATGCTCGAGGCACATCTCTATATGGCGGCTGTACTGTTCATCTGTGGCCCCGTGAACGGCAAAAACCTTTATTCCCGAATCCGCTAAGGCGGCAGCCACATCATCCTGAGTGGACAGGCTGTTGCTTCCCGTCACAGACATGGAGGCTCCTCCCGCGGCCAGCACGAGACACAGATAGGCCGTTTTGGCCTCAAGGTGTATGGAGAGACTTATCTTCGTATTATCAAAAGGCTTTTCACGTCTGAATTCCTCCTCAAAGGCAGAAAGAAGAGGCATATTGTTTTTAACCCACTGAATCTTTCTGTGCCCTGAGGGCGCCATGGATATATCTTTTATTTCGTATTTCTTCATCTATTCCACCGTTACCGACTTCGCGAGATTCTTAGGCTTATCTATATTGCAGCCTCTGTACCTGGCCACATAGTAGGCAAATATCTGAAGAGGCACTACCGCCAGCACGGGAGCCACCTCATCGGCGCAGTCAGGAATGTATATTACCTGATCGGCAACCTTTTCTATTTCAGTTCTGCCTTCCTTTGCCACGGCCACTATTCTGGCTCCCCTTGCCTTTATCTCCTCGACGTTTGATACCATCTTCTCATAGAGAAAATCCTGTGTCGCCAGGGCAAACACAAGCGTTTCCTCCTCCATAAGGGCTATGGTGCCGTGCTTCAGTTCTCCCGCCGCTATGGCAAAGGAGTTTATATATGAGATTTCCTTAAGCTTAAGGGAGCCCTCATAGGATACTCCGGAGTCCAGACCCCTTCCTATGAAAAATACCTGCTCCCTTCTGTGGTACTGCTTTGCCAGGGCCGCGATATCCTCCTCATTTTGAAGGATTCTTTCCACCTTGTCGGGAAGAGCCTTAAGCTCCTCCAGCATTCCGGTGTAAAGCTCCTTATCAACAGTCCCTTTGGTGCTTCCCATATAAAGGCCTATAAGGTACATGCAGATAAGCTGTGTCGTATAAGCCTTTGTGGAGGCCACGGCTATTTCAGGACCTGCCCATGTGTAGAAAACATCGTCCGACTCTCTGGCTACGGAGCTTCCCACTACGTTTACAACCGAAAGAATTCTTGCCCCTTTCTTCCTGGCTTCTCTGAGGGCGGCCAGAGTATCCAGGGTTTCTCCCGACTGACTTATGGCTATAAAAAGAGTATTCTCGTCTACAAAAGGATCTCTGTATCTGAATTCCGAGGCTATATCCACCTCAACAGGGACTCTGGCCATTTTCTCTATTATAAGCTTTCCCACAAGACCGGCGTGATATGCCGTGCCGCAGGCTACTATGTATATCTTGTTAAAGCCTTCTATATCTTCCTTTGTCATGGATATACCGTCCAGATTTATGGTCCCGTCGTCATTTATTCTCCTGGTAAGGGTCTCATATATGCCCTTAGGCTGCTCATGTATCTCCTTAAGCATAAAGTGCTCGTAGCCTTCCTTTTCGGCCGCGTCCGCATCCCATGTAACGTGAAAAACGTCTCTCTTTACGGTATTTCCCTTTTCATCGTAGATCTTTATGTCATCCTTTGTAAGAACCACCGTCTCGTTGTTTTCTATAAGATAAACCTCTCTCACATACTTGAGAAGAGCAGGTATGTCGGAGGCTATAAAATTACAGCCCTTTCCTATACCCGCCACAAGAGGGGCGTCCTTTCTCACAGCTACAATCTTATCGGGCTCCGCCGCGGCTATGGCTCCTACGGCGTAAGCGCCTCTCATCTCCGCTACAGCCTTGTTTACAGCCTCCAGAAGATCTCCCTTGTAAAAGACTCCTATAAGATGAGCTATAACCTCTGAGTCAGTATCGGATTTAAAGGTGATCCCATATTCCTTTACAAGCCTTTCCTTTATCTCCTGATAGTTTTCTATTATTCCGTTGTGTACTATGGCTATGGTGTTGTCGCTGTTGCCGTGGGGATGGGCGTTAACGTCTGAAGGCACGCCGTGAGTCGCCCATCTGGTATGCCCTATTCCCGCAGAGCTGTCGTAATCCGCGTCTCCTATGATCTTTTCCAGGTTCTTTATCTCGCCTACATGCTTTCTTATCTCTATCTTCCCGTTTATGGGCAGGGCTATCCCCGCCGAGTCATACCCTCTGTATTCAAGACGTTTAAGTCCGTCTATAATTTTCTCCTTAGCATGATCCCTTCCTACGAATCCGACTATTCCACACATAAAACTTCCTCCTTTTTGAAATCATTTATTCCGGCCTGCTCCTATCCGAGTCTCTCTGTAAGAAGAGCTGAAAGCTCCTCCGCAAGCCCTGTTATATGATCAACGTCCTGGCCTTCTATCATTACCCTCACAAGAGGCTCCGTCCCCGACGGCCTTATGAGAACCCTGCCAAGTCCGTCCATTTCCTTTTCCACACGAGCTATGACCTTCTGTATTTCACCGTCATCCTTGAACTTGTTCTTGTTTTCATTTTTAACCCTCGCGTTTCTCAAAACCTGAGGGAATATCTCTATTTCATCTGAAAGCTCCGATGGTTTTTTACCTGACAGAACCACAGCTTTCATAACCTGAAGGGATGAGAGTATACCGTCTCCTGTCGTAGTATGATTTAAAAATATTATATGGCCGGACTGTTCCCCTCCTATGCTGCAGCCTGACTTGAGCATGCTTTCCAGAACATATCTGTCTCCTACCCCCGTAACGTTGACAGAGCTTCCCATACTCTCTATGTACCTGTGAAAGCCCAGGTTGCTCATTACGGTGGCCGTCACCAGGTTTTCCGTCAGCTCCCCTCTTTCCTTCATCATTCTGGCGCATATACAGATAAGCTTGTCTCCGTCTATGATCCTGCCTTTTTCGTCTGCCGCTATAAGCCTGTCGGCGTCCCCGTCAAAGGCCAGACCTATAAATGCTTTTCTCTTTACAACCTCACGCTGAAGTCTTTCCGGATGCGTTGACCCGCAGCCTTCGTTTATATTAATTCCGTTGGGACTGTTTCCAATAAGAAAAACCTCCGCCCCCAGACCGGAATAAACCTTTTCCGCCACCTGATAGGCTGCTCCGTTGGCACAGTCCAGCACAATCCTTTTGCCTCTTATATCCACATCTATGGTTGATTTCAAAAACTCCACGTACCTGTCAGCCGCATCATCATCAGCGTCCAGGCACCTTCCCAGCTTTTCTCCCGTTATGTGGCTGTTGACATCTATATCCCTCAGTATTATATCTTCAATCTCATCCTCAATATCGTCATCCAGCTTAAATCCCTCGCTGTTGAAAAACTTTATGCCATTGTATTCAAAAGGATTGTGGGAGGCTGATATAACGACTCCCGCGTCGGCCTTGTATGCTCTTACAAGATAAGCTATGGCGGGAGTCGGAAGCACTCCCACCTTTATAACATTTCCTCCTACGGCGAGAATCCCCGCGCTCAAGGCGTCCTCAAGCATATCTCCCGAAAGTCTCGTGTCCTTTCCTATGAGAACCACAGGGCGCTTTTTATCTCTGCTGAGCACGTGCGCCCCCGCTTTTCCCAGCTTAAAAGCGAGCTCCGGAGTCAGCTCCGAATTAGCCACTCCTCTCACTCCGTCAGTACCAAACAATCTTCCCATGATATTCTCCTTTTCATATAACCCTCAATTTATCAGTCGGCTGTCCTCAAAGTTACTTCCGCAGCCGGAGCTCCTTCCCTGTAATAGAGATATGTTCCTTCCGGCAGATCTATGTTTATTGGGATCTTTTCTCCCGAAGCCGCTCCCGACAGGTCTACCGTTCCCTCCAGGGAATCTATACTGTTGACAGCGTCTTCCGTTCCGAGAATTGTAACGGTGTCAGGCGCCTCTACTCTCTCCGTCTCCATTCCATCCGGAAGATTTTCCACAGAAATCTCAAGGTTTACCGCTCTTGAGTAGAGAAGCTGCACACTGGCTGTTGCCGTTTCTCTGCTCAGCGCGACGCCCAGCACAACCTCATTGTCGTCTGTAACAGGGGCGAGATCCACCTCCACCTCCGCCTGTCTTTCTGTCGCGGAGTTACGTGGAACCGTGCCTCTTACCTCACTGATTCTTTCCACCGAGCTTTTTGCCCCCGTTACCGTAACCGTCTTTGGAGAGCTGTCTATTACCCATGGCATAAGGCTTCCCGCGGCGCTTTCGGCTCCGGCTATTTCTATTGTCACCGGTTTTTCTTCCTCTACAAGCTCCTCAGCGGTGAATGTCAGAGACTGCCTTGAAATTTCAGCCAGGCTCACTCCGTCGGGAAGAATTACATTTATTTCCCTGGTGTTTTTTCCTTCCGACGCCCCTTCAACATCTACTGTGGCGGTTACGCCGTTTCTCTTCGTCTCGTTTACCTCCGCCCGTCTTCCCTGTATTGTTATATCCACTGTAACCGTTTTGTTCTGCACAACCGCAAGACCGTCGCCGGCCAGGCTGTCGGTATTGGTAAAGGTAATCTCCACATCCTGTATACTGGCCTCTGTATCGGGATTAACCTCTCCCATTACATATATCCAAAGAGCCACCGCTATAAGGAAAGATATTATTTTTAAAAAAGTCTTATTGTTAAGCATCCTTTCCCCCTCTGATCTTTTCCGCTATTCTGGCCAGAAAGTTTATATGCTTTCTGGATTTTCCCGTATTAAGATACATATTCAAAAGGGTTTTTTCCACTGTCTTCATATCCAGAAATCTTGAAAGATGTCCGTCGCTGGCTATGGATATTATTCCTGTCTCCTCCGAAACTATTATAGTGAGCGCGTCTGAATTCTCCGTTATTCCTATTCCGGCTCTGTGGCGCGTCCCCAGATCCTTGCTGAGGTCGTTGTCATTGGTCAGAGGCAGTACGCAGCCTGCCGCACATATTCTGCCATCCCTTATTATAACCGCTCCGTCATGAAGAGGCGCGCCTTCATAGAATATATTGCCCAGAAGCTGTTCTGATATCTCGGCATCAATCATTGTTCCCGTTTCGATTATATCGGAAAGGGCTGTTTCCCTTTCAAAAACTATAAGAGCTCCTACCCGGTCCCTGGAAAAGGATTCCACAGCCTTGACTATATGTCCCGATATCTGCTTGCCCTTTTCCTTATCCACCTGAGTAAGAGGCGATTTTACTATTTTGCTTCTCCCCATGTATTCCAGAGCTCTTCTCAGCTCAGGCTGAAATACCACCAATATCCCCACGGCTCCCAGCGCGGCGATGCCCTTAAGGAGCCAGTTTATGGTATGAAGATTGAGCAGCTCAGAGGCGAAGGTTGCCGCCACAAGGACCAGCACTCCCTTCATAAGCTGTTCTGCTCTCGTCTTTTTTATAAGTCCCAGGAGCTTATAAACAACGAAAGCGACTATGAGTATATCTATAACGTCGGTAACTCCTATGCCGGAGAAGACGTTCTCAAAAAATTCCTGCATTCATATGCTCCCAATGTTAAAATAATCCGATTATATTTTACAGAAAGACACCTGTCTTTTCAATAGCAAACCATATAAAAAGGCCCTGTTCACCTGTTTTTCAGACTTCCTTCATCTTTAACCTATAAAGCGGAGCCCTGCGGCTCCGCTTATTACGTCTTTCTTTTATTAAGATTTATTAAGATTCTTTTTTCTAGTAGGAGGTTTCGAGAACCCCATAGTCCTTATCGTTTCTCCTGTAAACAACATTTACGGAATCTGTCTCCATATTCAGGAATACGAAGAAGTTGTGAGCCAGCAGCTCCATCTGCACTATGGCCTCGTCAACTGTCATAGGAGTAAGATCGAACTTCTTTCTCTTGACTACGTGAAGCTCCTCCTGCTCCTCCTCAAACTCCGGAAGCTCGCTGAACGCCAGATCCTTATGTCCCTTGTACTTGTTCTGAAGCTTTGTCTTAAACTTTGACATCTGCCTGGACAGCTTTTCTATTACTCTGTCCACAGCGTCGTAAGGATCGTCCGCTTTAACCTCGGCCCTGAATATGGTCCCCTTGGCATTGATGGTCGCCTCCACTTTATAGCCGCCTTTTTCTTTTATGGTCATTACGTTACCGGTAATCTCATTTGAAAAGTATTTATCCAGCTTTTCAAATTTCTTTTCAATGGTCTCCTTCAGCTTCTCACTCGGGCTGTAATTTTTACCTGTTATAACAGTTTTCATAATAACGACCTCCTTTGTAGGCTTTTTTTTATTATACCATATCTTGTGTTGATGTGCAGTTTTTTTGCAGGAAAAAACGCAAATCATATATGCGGCTCAGCTGACCTGATCTTTGCCCCCACATCTGCCTTTACCTGATTTTATCAGAGGACTTACTTCTAAACTACGCCATGATCACTGCCGCCTTGCGGTTCAGCTTACGTGGGACCTTTCGCCCGTAGCTGGCCTGGCCTTTCAATCACAGACCTGAGCCGCATATGTGATTTGCATTTTCTTTCTACAGATTGTCCGGACGGCGGTTTCCACCCGATGCCAGAGTAAGAAGCCACACTCCAGCGGCACCGCTCTTCGTCAGAGCTCCGGCAAAGGCGTCGGCCGTAGCGCCGGTAGTATATATGTCGTCAACCATCAGTACTTTTTTTCCTTTTACCCTATCCTCTTTCATTTTTACCGGAGCAAAGGCTCCCTCCATACACGCCTGCCTTTCGGCAGGACCGAGACTTCGCAGAAACGGTGTGTTTTTTATCCTCACAAAGCTGTTTCTTTCGAGAGGCACGCCCCACAGACGCGACAGCCTTTCAGCCATAAGCGCCGACTGGTCATATCCCCTTGAAGCCGCTCTTTTCCTGTGTATCGGTACCGGTATTATAACATCAATATCCAGCTTCTCACAAGAAATTCTGTCATAAAGAATATCTCCCAGTTTTTTGGACAGGTAGCCCTTTCCCCCGTATTTATAGTCCATGAGAAGCTTTCGTTCATAAAGTCCGTAGGTTAGGCAGCTGTACCCTCTTACGAAATTGTGCCTCTGCCCGAGACAATCGTAGCATATGTTTCCTCTATAGGTATCGGGAAGGCTTTTTCCGCATTTGCCGCAGCTCCTGCCGTTTATCCAGTGGAGTTTTTTCATACAGTCATCGCACAGCGAATAGTTTCTCGTTCCGTCTATAAGGCTCCCGCAGCATATGCAGTATATATTCGACGGAAACAATGCCTCCTCAAGGGCCTCCATATATTTCTCAAATTTCTTTTTCATAATCTCTGATCCCCTTAATTCTAAGTAAGGCTGCTTCCGCCGGCTTCGGCCTCCATAACCTTTTTCAGCCTCATTCCCAGTCCCGAAAACCGTTCCCTTATACGGTCGTTGTCAACCATGGCCTTCAGCCTGTTTTCAGAGCCCACAAGCACCACCGCCTTTTTCCCCCTTGTTACAGCCGTGTAAAGAAGATTCCTTGTTGCCAGCATGGGAGGGAACCAGCTTACAGGCATTATTATTATAGGGAACTCGCTGCCCTGGCTTTTATGAACGGTTACAGCGTAGGCAAGCTCCAGCTCATCCAGCTGGGTAAAATGGTATGTAACGTATTTTACACTGTCGTATACTACGGTTATTTCGTTAAATTCCCTGTCCACCTTTTCTATAAAGCCTACGTCTCCGTTAAAAACGCCTTCGCCCTCTGTAAAATCCTCAAGGTTTTTCCAGGCAAGCTGATAGTTGTTCTTTATCTGCATCACCTTATCTCCCTCTCTGAAAATTCTTTCACCAAACTGTTTTTCCTCAAGGTCTTTGGACGGAGGGTTTATAACCTCCTGGAGCTGTCTGTTCAGGTTTATGCTTCCCAAAATCCCCTTTCTCACAGGTGTGAGTATCTGTATATCCGACACCGGATCTATGTCTTTGTAATAATCGGGAAGCCTTACGGTACACAGAGCTTTCACTGTCTCCAGCATCTCCTTTTCCGTTTTTCTTCTCAAAAGGAAAAAGTCCCTGTCCCTGGCGTTGCAGTCCGGATATTCCCCTCTGTTTATTCTGTGAGCGTTGACTACAATCATACTTTCCTCTGCCTGCCGGAAAATCTCCGTAAGCTTGGTTGAATATATATATTCGCTGTCTATTATATCTCTCAGTACATTGCCCGCCCCCACTGATGGAAGCTGATCGGCGTCTCCTACTATAATAAGCCTTGTCCCGGGCTTTATGGCACTTACAAGTCCGTTCATCAGCAGAAGATCTATCATGGAGGCCTCGTCAACAATTACCGCGTCGTAATCCAGAGGGTCTTCTCCCGTCTTTCCGAAGCGCATGGCATTTTCACTTTCAGAAAAATAATACTCTAAAAGCCGGTGTATTGTGGAAGCGTAGTGTCCCGAGGTTTCTGTTATTCGCTTTGCGGCCCTTCCTGTAGGGGCGGCAATGGCTGTCTTGAGTCCGCTTTCCTCCAGTATGTTGATTATACTGTTTATTATGGTGGTTTTTCCCGTTCCCGGGCCTCCCGTTATAACCGATACCCCTATGCTCAGAGAGTTTATAACCGCGTCTTTCTGATTCTCTGAAAGATATATTCCGCTGGCCGCCTCTGTTCTGGCTATAAGGCTTTCTGTCCTTCCCTCCACCGGTTTCAGAGGCGCTGAGGCCAGCCTCGCAAGACAGGCGCATACGTTTTGCTCCGCCAGATAGTAGGCCATGAGAAACACACAGCTTCTGCCCTCAAGATTTTCAACGTGAACCTCTCCTTCAAAGGCCATCTCAATAACGGCCTCCTCTACAAGCTCCGCCTCCAGATCCAGGAGGGCCCCCGCTTTTTCGCAGAGCATATTCTTGGGAAGAAATGTATTTCCTTCTGAAGCAAAGTACGAAAGAGTGAATTTTATACCGCTCTTTATGCGAAACCTGTCATCTCTGGCAATTCCTATTTTTTCCGCTATTTTATCCGCTTTTTTAAAGCCGATTCCGAACACATCCTCCACCAGTCTGTAGGGATTTTCCTCTATGGCTTCAATAGCGTCTGACCCATAAGCCTGATACAGCTTAAGGGCATAGTCGGCATTTATTCCGTATTTTTGCAGATAAAGGGTTATTTTCGCGAATTCCCTGTGCCGGCTGAAGGCCTCTCCTATTTTTGCCGCCGTCTTCTCTCCTATGCCCGAGACCTCCGTAAGTCTTTCCGGCGTTTCCTCAATTACCTTAAGAGTATCCTCGCCGAATTTGGCCACAATGGCCGCGGCCGTTTTCCTGCCTATTCCCTTCATTACTCCTGAGGACAGAAATTCCTTAATGCCCTCTCTTGTGGAGGGCATTACCTCTTCAAAGCTTTTTACAGAAAACTGCTCTCCATAGGAGGGATGGTTGGTAAATTCTCCCGTGAGAAGATAGCTCTTCCCTTCCCTGGCGTGGGGCAGGGTTCCTACGGCTGTAAATGCTTCCGTATCGGTTTCAAAGACGGCGACAGTATAGCCGTTATCCTTATTATGAAATATTATGTCACCTATGACTCCCTGCTTTTCCTCCATCATTTAGCTTCGGCTCTCCTCTTTTCTCCTGTAAAGCGTTCTGTTGTCAAGGGTCCAGACTTTGTCGCTGAACTCGCCGGGCTCTGTCTTGTCCAGAGCTTCCTGCATATCAAACATTTTCGCGTCCAGCACGTCGAGATAGTGAAGCATTTCCGCCTCCGGAAAGAGCGGCCTTTTGGGACTTCCGAATTCAGGCTCATAGTGGTGAGACAGTATCATATGCTCCAGCATTACCGCCTTTTCCTCGGGAATTCCCAGTTCCTTTGAAAGACTGTCTATTTTCTTTACTCCCTGCACCAGATGTCCCAGCAGCTTTCCCTCAAAGGAATAGCCTGTGGATATTCCCATATTGTTTGACTCTATCTCGTTGAGCTTCTCCATGTCGTGAAGAATAACTCCCGCCATAACCAGCTCTCTGTCCAGATTGGTATATACCTGACACGCTCTTTCCGCCATCATAAGCATTCTCTTCACATGGTAGAGCAGACCTGCCATTTCCGCGTGATGGTTCTTCTGTGCCGCGGGATAATACATAAGCTTTTCTCTGTTATCGGTAAGCTCTTTCAGGCATATTCTCTTAAGATCATCATCCTCAAAGGCTTCGGCCCTGGCGAATATATAAGCGTACATTTCCTCCGGGTCCTCAGGCGCAGCCTTTATGTAATCCTTCATATCTATATTGTCTTCAGCCGAGGTATGTCTTATTCTCGTTACTCTCAGCTGCTTCATGCCGTTCCACTCTGTTACGAGAGCCTTAACCTTTATTACTATTCCCTCTTTTATCTTCTCAAGGCCCGGAAGCTCCTCGTCGGCTATATCCCATTTTTTCGCCGATATTTCCCCTGTGCTGTCAGCCAGCAGAAGATCCAGATATGCCTTTTTATTGGAGCCTGTCTTTACAGCCGATTTTTTAACTATGAAATATGATACTATATCCTGATTGGTTCTCAGATCGGAAATATATATGTCCTTCATTTGAAATCCCTTCGATTTATTATCTGACAATAACTTTTAAAGAATACTGCTATTATATCATATTTGACCGCTGTTTCACTGTTTTTTGAGCCAGGGTTTCTATTTGTTGGTAAATTTTACCATTTATTATGTTTCATGTCAATATTGCTCTTTTACGGGCTCCCGCTTCAATACCGTCTAAACTCCCTCTAATATTACCAAAAAAGAAGCAGGACCAGGGAAAATCCCGCCTGCTTCTTTATTTTAACGTTCTCTTTATTTTTCATCCTGAAGGCCTGTTTTCACCTGGGCGTAAAATCCGTATCCTCCCGAAATATTGAAGCAGTCAAACCCGTTCTGCGACAGTATTCTGCAGGCTATATAGCTTCTCAGGCCGCTGTGGCAGTACACGTACAGTGTTTTATCCTCAGGCAGCTTATCCATATTCTCTCGTAAATCGTCTAACGGAATATGGATGGCTCCTTCTATGTGGCCGCTGTTATATTCAAAATCGGTTCTCGTATCGAGAAGCACCGAGCCCTCCGGAAGCTTTTCCACATCACGCCAGTGAAGCTGCTTTACCTTTCCCGTCAGAAGGTTCTCCATAACGTAGCCTGCCATGTTGACAGGATCCTTCGCCGAGGAATATGGGGGAGCGTATGCCAGATCCAGCTCTGTCAGATCAAAGGCTGTCATATTCGCCCTTATGGCTGTCGCCAGAACGTCTATTCTCTTGTCCGCCCCGCTGCCTCCCACTATCTGGGCTCCCAGTATTCTTCCCGAGCTCTTTTCAAATATTATTTTCACTGTCATAGGCTCCGCTCCGGGATAGTAGGCAGCATGGGACATTCCGTTTGTTATAACATAATCGTATTCAAGTCCCGCCGCCGCGGCTGTTCTCTCGTTAAGGCCGGTGCTGGCTATGGTCATGCCGAACAGCTTCAATACCGATGAGCCCTGTGAGCCTTTAAAGGAGCTTTTCACTCCGCATATATTGTCGGCCGCGATCCTTCCCTGCTTGTTGGCAGGTCCTGCCAGGGATATTACCGCGTCTTCTCCCGACACGAAATTCTTCACCTCTACGGCATCGCCTACAGCGTATATATCCTTTTCCGAGGTTTGCATATGCTCATCTGTCTTTATGGCGCCCTTTATTCCCAGAGCAAGGCCGGCCTCCCCCGCAAGAGCGCTCTCCGGAACGACGCCTACAGCCATAATTACAATATCTCCCTCAGCGGGCCTTCCGTCTTTTGTTACTACCCTCTTTACGGGGCCGTTGTCCTCGATTCCTTCCACCGCACAGTTTCTTCTTAAGGCTATGCCGCTTCCCTTAATATAGTTGTGCACCAGCGCCGCCATGTCCTCATCAAGAGGCGGCATCACATGTCCCGACCGCTGAAGGAGAGTTACCTCAAGGCCTCTTGACTTGAGATTTTCAGCCATTTCCAGACCTATAAAGCCTCCTCCTATAACTACCGCGGACAGGGCGCCTGACCTTTCTATATGGTCGTATATCCTGAAGGTGTCCTCTACTGTCCTCAGCGTAAACACTCTGTCTCCCTCCGCTCCCGGCATATCAGGCACTGCCGGTCTTGCTCCCGGAGACAGTATCAGCCTGTCGTAGGATTCACTGTATTCTGTTCCTTTTTCCAGATCTCTTACTGTAACCGTCTTATTTTTCTTATCTATTTTAAGCGCCTCATGTCTTGTTCTTACGTCTATTCTGAATCTGGCAAAAAAGCTCTCAGGAGTCTGAAGAGTGAGCTCTCCTCTTTCCATAATTTTTCCGCCTATATAATAAGGCAGCCCGCAATTGGCGTAGGATATATATCCGCTCCTTTCCAGAATCACAATTTCCGCATTCTCATCGAGACGCCTGAGTCTTGCGGCGGCAGTCGCCCCGCCGGCAACTCCTCCTATGATAAGTACCTTCATTGTATTTTCCTCCTTACTCCTTCGGATACAAATGCTTTCTTTTTATATATTTTATATCCGTAAAGGATATCTTTCTGTAATCAGGTCACATTTAAAGGGAATTCATATATGCGAAATCTCTGCCATCCCGATTCTTCGTAAAACATGCTTACAGTATCCCTGTAGCTGAAGCCCATTTTCACATAAAGCTTTGCCGCGGGCAGATTTCCTTCTATTACATCGAGTCTTAAGGCTTTCTTTCCCATGGCTTCGGAAATTTCCACAGCCTTTTGCACCAGGTATTCTCCTATTCCCCGCCTGTGGTACAGAGGAGAAACCCCCAGTATGTGAATAACGGATATTTTCTCCCGCGGTCCGCTTACCTGCCACTTTATCTTATCGTACCCTTCATTCCACTGATTATTTATTACAAATGCTCCCGCAAAGCATCCCTCATCCGCGGCTACGTACAGTTCGCCTTTTTCTATGGAATCAGCTATGTATCTCTCATCAGGATATATATCCTTTTTCCATCTCGGCCCGTACTGAGAGCTCTCCATAGTATCTATTATGTCATCGTAAAACCTTTTTATTTTTCCCAATTCATCTTTTCTTGCCAGTCTGATATCCATCTTGTCTCCTCTGCTGTTTTTAAAGTCCGGAAATATTTTATCATAATTTCACGGAATTGTTTAACTCTTTATAAGACTTTTCCCCTGACCGGCACAAAGCATTTATCAGAAAAGCGCGGCCATCCTCTTGAGAATAGCCGCGCCTTTCTGTCCGATTATCCGTCTCAATGCCTAAGCGCCTGAAAATCAGCAGAGCTTGTTGCCGTTTGCCACCAGCTTGAATCTGCAGCCCAGAACCTCCGCGGCCCTTTTGCACATCATCATCCTCTGAAGAAATATCTCAAAATAATCCATTACGCTGCACATGGAGTCATCAAGCTCCAGATTCATCTGAATTATCTTTTTGTTTTCGCGAAGCTCTATAGTAGATGCCAGAGCCGCGTAATTTACCCTGTCATGTATATCAAAGCCTGCAATTACCTGATTCTGAACGCGGTTACGCCTTACGTCGGTTTTGTCCGCAAGTATAACCGCGGCTGAAACCGTGTCTACAGCTGTTCCCGTCTCCTCATCATGATGTCCTATGGCAGTCACAACAGTAAGCATATCGTTAAGGGGCATGTTCAGGTCCTTCAGAATCTGATGGGCGAGAAGCGCTCCGTTAAGCGCGTGATTGTGGCGGTTTATGCTGTTCCCTATATCGTGCATATATCCCGCTATTCTGGCCAGCTCCACCTCGCGATGTCCGAAGTCCAGCTTTTCCAGAATGCTGCCTGCTCTTTCAGCGACCTTGGCCGCGTGCTTTCTCGAGTGCTCCGTATATCCCAGGGCTTTTAAAACATCGTTTCCCCTTTCGATGAGACCGTTTATCTCCTGATTTTTTCTTATTTCCTTATATCCTATTTCGTTTTTTCCCACAGTGTATGTTTCTCCTTTTTGCGTTTTACTCTACTATACACTGCGATTGTTTTGTCTTCTGTGCTCTTTCTGTAAAATTAACGTAAAGGGCTACTTATTGCTCTCATGAAGTCTGTCAAGAAGAAAGCGTTTTCTGTATTTCAGCCTGGCATATCTGAGAATTCTGTTAAGATACACGGAATCATATATTCCTCCTATTACTCCCGCGACAGGAATTCCCTGGAGAAATTTCATGTATAAAAGCTCCTTTGAAAGCATGGAGGAGGTAAGCTCTATCTGCTCGTCACGTCTGTAGCTTTCGGGGAGAGTTCTCTTTTCCAGAAAAATTTCTACAGCCTTGTTTTTCTCCTCCAGAGAGCTTCCGCGGCTTAATGCTGTCTCTATTAATTTCAGTATAAAGTATCGCTCCTCTTCTCCTTCATAATCGTAGCCATAATGAAGAGCCGTTTCATATACGCTTTTGAGAATCACCGCCACAAACACCGGTATATCGGGAAGGCCTATGCCTAAAAGACCCAGACCGACGCCTTCTACTCCGGATATCACAAGATTCTTTCCTCCGGATCTGGCGGCGTTTTTCTTAAAAGCCCTCAGGGTTTTTCTCGTATTCCTTTCCGCGGCGAGCTCTTCGTTTTCCATATATGACCTTTGGTGCTTTTCCTTGCTGTATGTCTTCTCTATCACCCCTGTTCCCTTTTGAAAAACAAGAGCAAATGCCTTTGAAAACGCGGAGTCAAGCCTGCTCTGAAAATTTTCGGGCACCTTTTCCTCCAGCTTCCTGTTAATAAAGGACTCGTTTTCTTCATAGTGCTTTCTGATATACTCCTCCTCTTTCTTTACCACCGAGGCTATTTCCTTTTCAAGGGGAGTTTTTCTCTTTAGCATCCTCTTTTCTCCTTTCCTTTCAGCGTCTTTCCTGAGGCGGCTTTTATAAAAAGCTCATCTGCTCTCCCTGAGGAGGCTTTTTTCCGCCCGGCGCCTTTTCTCTTGTGAGCAGGCCGTCTTTTATATCGCTTACGAATTCCGATTCTTCGCCGCCGCTTACAAGTATCAGCTCCTCTTCAGCCCTGGTCATTCCCACGTAAAAAAGTCTTCTTTCTTCTGCTGTATCAACAGCGGAGCCTTCTCTTTTCAGCGGGATCAGGCCTTCTCTTACTCCCGGAATTATAACTGCGGGAAATTCAAGCCCCTTTGCTCCGTGAAGAGTCATAATCCTTACAGCGCCGGCCTTTATATCTCTGCCGCCGGCTCTTCTCAGATCGCTTTCCACTCCTGTCAGCAGCTCCTTTAGAAAAGCTCCGCAGCTTTCGTAGAAAACAGCCATGTTTCGAAGCCTTATCATTTCTTCAGTTTTCTCTGAATCCGTTTCCTTCATCCACATTTCCATAAATTTATCCGCCCTTTTTCTCCTGAACACAGAAGCGTACCTGTCTGAGGCTTCATCTATGACACGACGTGACGCAGTACTGTCCTCAAGCCCCCATATAAACGAAAGGGCCCTTTTCATGGCGTGAAGATTTTCCGGGTCATCAAGATACTCCATAAAGGCTATGGTTCCTTTCACCTTTTCATGCCTCAGAAAGGCTTCTCTTCCCGCGGCTATATAAGGAATCCCTTCCTGTCTGAGGCATTTTTCCACAAGCTCTCCCTGACGGCGGGTTCTGCACAGAACCGCTATATCATCAAAGCTTCTCACTTTTTTTCTGTCACGGCTCTCCATTACGTGCTGCGCGTCCAGCATACCTATTCCCCCTGCCATGGCGTTTATTTCCTTTGCTGTGAAAATCGCCTCTCCCATATGGCCGGCGGCCTTCACCAGACGCACAGGGCAGTCCTCTTTTTCGCAAGAGGCGTTTAGAGCTCTTTCTTCCCCCGGGTTCCCGTTTATTACCTTCAGAGCCGCGTTTATTACAGAAGGCGTGCTTCTGTAATTTTCTCTCAGCCTTATTATTTTCATTTCCTTAAAATCCTCCGCCGCTTTTTTAAAGCACTGAGGGTCGGATCCTCTGAAGCCGTATATGGACTGGTCCGGATCTCCTATGAGAAAAAGCTCTCTTCCCTTTCTGTTCCACATTTTTATAAGTCTGTACTGAAGAGGATTTATGTCCTGAAATTCGTCTACAAGAAGATAGGAAAAGCTCCCCGCGGACAAAGCGCCCTCCTCCATAAGCATCAAGGTGTTTATCAGTATATCGTCAAAATCCCAGAGGCCTCTTTCCTCCATTATTCTGCTGTACTCCGCTCCGGCGACCTTCAGGGCTTCCCCCTTCTCATCAAATGCCTCCCACATGCTCTCATCACCGGTCCTGTCCTGTGACTTTACATAGGACACAAGACTTCTCAGCCTGTGGGGATCAATGCCCGTCCCTGTTCTTTGTGAGGCCTCCGCCGCTATTTCCAGAGCTTCCTCTTCATCGGCCAGAAAAAATTTTACCTTGCTTTTCCTCATAAGCTCCATACATATGGAATGAAAGGTTCCTACGGTCATATTTCCTAAAGAGGCGCGCTTTCCCAATTCCCTTCCTATACGTTCCCTGAGCTCCGAGGCCGCTCTGTTGGTAAAGGTCACCGCTGTTATCTCCGACGGTTTTACCCTTCTCGTCTCCATAAGATACAGTACCCTCGCCGCCAGAGTCGCCGTTTTTCCCGTTCCCGGCCCCGCTATTACGGCAGTATATCTTGAAATCGAAGCAACCGCCTCCTGCTGCTCACGGTTAAGGACAAATTCCCTTCTTTTTTCTTCTTTTCCCGTCTCCTTCTGTTTCTCAGGGACAGCTGCCGCCTCCTCCTTTTCTTCCGCAGACACGTCTCCTATAAGGCTGAAGAAATCCGTCTGGCCGTCAAGAGCCTGAAGCTCATAGGGCTTAAAAAGCTTTACCTTGCCGTATTCTCCGTCAAAACCCGGTACAAGCTCAACCCTTCCATTTCTAAGGCGTCTTATTCCTTCAGCAATGAGATTTCCGAAATGCCTTTCTATGTCCTCTTCGGGCACTGTTCTCAGAATATGAAATTCCGGTCCGAGACGCTCTATCATTTCCATATACTTTCTCTCCACACTCCTGCTGGCGGGAGTTTTTCCCATAGCTGACCCTATAACCTCCTCAAGGGGCATGAGGCTTTCAAAGACAGGCGGATTTTCGGGCACATATCCCTCCTCCCTGTCGGCCAGCTCCTCCACACGATGAAAAACTCCTATGGTTATCCTTCTGCCGCACACGGGACATATTCCTCCATATTTTTCTGTTTCCGAAGGCTTTATACAGAGTCCGCACTTTCTGTGGCCGTCAAAATGATATTTTCCCTCCTCCGGAAAGAATTCTATGGTCCCATAAAGTCCCTCTCCCGTCTGCAACGCCCTTTCAAGGCCGCTGTATGACATTTCGCAGTCCAGAATGCTGGCTTCTCTTCCCAGCTTTGCCGGAGAATGGGCATCGGAATTGGATATGAGCTGATACCTGTCCAGCGCGGATATCCGCCAGTTCATAGGCGGATCCGATGAAAGCCCCGTCTCCAGCGCATGTATATACGGACTCATGTCCTCAAAGCATTCCTCCAGTGTGTCAAAGCCCGAAAATGCTCCGAAAAGGGAAAAATGCGGCGTCCATATATGAGCCGGCACATAGACCGCTTCCGGACAGATATCAAGTATAATTTCCGCCAGATCCCTGCAGTCAAGCCCCAGTATGGGTCTTCCGTCAGAGTGCAGGTTTCCTATATTCTCAAGCTTTGCCGACACCTTTTCAGCCTGCTCCAGACCGGGAAGAATAATAAGGCTGTGAACCTTTCTCACTTTCCCGTTTTTCTTATAAATGGTGCTTATTTCTCCTGTCACCACAAATCTCGGCGCAAAAAGATCAGGGGTGATATTATCTTTCACCGCCTGATCCTCCTTCAATACATAAAGCCCGTCTTCCGCGGGCTTTAAACATTCCTTCAGCTCTTTTCGCCATTCAGGGTGAGTAAAATCTCCCGTGCCTGCCAGATGTATTCCCTTCCTTCTTGCCCACATATCCAGGGACACGGGAGTACACTCTCTGCTGGTAGCTCTTGAATAACGCGAATGTATGTGCAGATCAGCTATGTACATGCTTTCCTTCTTTCTTTACTTCAGTGAGCTGAAGCCTTCTTCACATATTTTATATGAAGAAGAAAATCTTCAGAACTCCTCCTACTACGGATACTGTTATCAGCAGCTGAGCCAGCCTTCCCGCCGCTTCCTTCTTACCCGTCAGGTTTATTATTAAAGCCGCGACGCTGAGAGCTCCAAGTCCCCAGGCAACCGCCTGTGAGGTGACGTAGTTTTCCGGAAGGCTCATGGCTCCCAATACTGCTACAGCCATTCCCCATACTGCCATTACGTAAAATATAAGCTTCTTCTTTCTTTCGTCTTTAACAAGATACATGAACAGAAGTCCGAGTATGCTTATAACGCTCATTACTACAAATAATATTAAAAGTATTCCCAATGCCATTTTGTTTCCTCTCTTTCTTTTCTTAAAAGTGGTTGTTTGCTTTTCTTGGTTTATAATTTACACTTCTTTTATAAGGAAACTCTGTAGATAATTCTGAAGAATTCTAAAGATCATATATTATTTTAAGCCTTACGGTTATTTCAAAAGCGTCTCCCTGCCCGCCGACTTTAATATCGCCTCCGTGAAAGTCCGCTATTTTCTCTATATTCTTCAGGCCTATCCCATGGCTTCTGACGCTTTCAGTCTGCTTTCGTCTGCTGTTTTTCTGAAAGAGTCGTATGTATTTTCCATCACTTTCCAGTCTCATATAAACCGGCTTTTCAGGATCAGCGTACTTCTTTACATTGGAAGCCAGATTGTCGAAGATCCTCTTAAGATCCTGTATATTAACCTCCACTGAAAATCTTTCCGGCAGGAGCATGTCAACTGAATATTTAAAGCCATCCTCAAGAACAGCCTCCCACTCGCCTGAAAGCTGTCCCATGAGAAGCCTGCCATCCTCCACAATGTCCTTTTCACGCGGACGGCTGTCAAGGAGTCTGTCAGTCATATGGGTTATATGATCCGACTTTTCCTTTACAAGAGAAATATACTCTCTTATTTCCTCGTCCGTAAAACCGGCCTTTGTATTCATATATTCAGAATAAGCTATTATGGATGTGAGCGGCGTCCTTATATCGTGAGAAATAGCCCTCACCATATCCTCACGCTCCTCCTTCACAGCCTCTTCCCTTGCTTTCAGCTCCCTCTGAGCCTTCACCATACGGTTTATGGTTTCCGCCAGCTCCGTAAGCTCATTGTTTCCCTCCGGCTCTATAATAAAATCCAGCTCCCTGGTACGAAGCATCTCAACTCCTTCTATTATGGATCTGACATAGGCCAGCTTCTGTCCCAGCAAAAATAAAAACAGTGAAAGAAACACGGTTATTGCCGCAGTAGCGCACAGATTCCTCACCCACATGTTAAATACTCCGGTCTGCTCTCCCGTAATCTCCAGGTCTTTGTAGTCAAAATACTTGTCTGATATTGACATGGAAAGATGGTAGAGAAGACCGAAGATGAAAATACCGACTATAACGGAAACCAACAGAGATTCCATCACCTCCGAGGCCAGCTTTCTCTTTTTGGTTGCTTTCTCCTTATCAGTCAATATAATATCCCTTTCCCCACGCTGTCTTTATATAGCGCGGATTTCTTGAGTCGTCCCCCAGCTTTTTTCTTATGTTCTTTATGTGTACCATTATTGCTCCATCACCTACGGCTTCTTCCTCCCATATGCTTTCATATATATTGTCTATGGAATATATCTTTTTTCTGTGAGAGGCGAAAAGCTCCAGGATCTTAAACTCCGTGTGAGTCAGGGCTATGACGCGGC
>DVMP01000083.1 GCA_018714925.1 Candidatus Allocopromorpha excrementigallinarum | reverse complement strand
GTGTCTGGGCAATGTGGGCCCCGGATTTGACCTTGTGGGACCTACGCAGAATTTTTCCCATATGTCGGATCTTTCAACCCTTGTACTGTCCATATATATGATCGCGGGAAGGCTTGAGCTTTACACCCTGTTTATAGTTATAACTCCGAGATTCTGGAATCCTGACCGCTGATGCGGCGCTGCCTTAGAGGAATTCATATGTCGAAACTGATCAGCAATTACAAAGCCATATTAAAGCTCCTGGGCATAATAATATTCATCATAGGCATAGCCATGATAATCCCGTGGATTTACGCCGAAGCAACCGGTGATATATCGGCAGCCGGAGCTTTCAGGCTCTGCGCTCCTCTGACGGTTGTCACAGGAGGACTCATAACATTTTTTTTAAAGATCCCAAAGGTTAAATTCAGAGCCAGAGAGGGCTATATTGTCGTGGCCGCATGCTGGATCCTGGCCTCGGTTATAGGCTCGTTTCCATACTACCTTTCCGGCTTTACCGACACATATATCGACGCCTTCTTTGAGGCGACATCAGGCTTTACCACCACAGGCTGCACTGCTGTAGCATCGGGAATCATGACAAGAAGCCTTCTCCTGTGGAAGGCTATTTCCCACTGGCTGGGAGGAATGGGCATCATCATATTTGTCATTTCCATACTTCCCGCCATAGGTGTGAACGGACAGTATATAGCCAGAGCCGAATCTCCGGGGCCGGTTCTTGAAAAAATGACCTTCCGGCTCAGTGATTCGGCGAAAATTCTGTATATCACATACCTTTTATTTACCGTCCTGGAGTTTGTTCTCCTTATGCTTTCCGGAAAAATGTCCGCATTCGACTCTCTGATACATACTATGGGAAGTATAAGCACCGGCGGACTCCTTGTACATCCTACAGGGCTGGCTTATTACGACAGCTTCTATATTGAAGTGGTTATTTCCATATTCTGTATACTCGGTTCTCTTAACTTTGCTATGTACTACTATATAATTACAGGTAAGCTTTCATATATTATTAAAGATGTGGAGTTTCGCATTTACATGATAATAATGGGAGCCGCGGTGATCATATGCACACTGGGACTAGTGGCTGCCACCGACAACAGCCTCACCGACTCCTTCAGAGACTCATTTTTTCAGGTGATAAGCATGTCCACAACAGCCGGATATACCCGTTCTCCTTACATGGTCTGGCCTACCTCCTGCCAGATAATACTCATTGCTCTCATGTTTATAGGAGGCTGCGCCGTATCAACGTCAGGATCCCTGAAGGTTATAAGAGTAATAATTATGTTTAAGCTTATCTGGAGAGGCTGCATCAGAAGGATACACCCACGCTCGGTAGTAGCCGTAAAGGTCGGCGGACACGCTGTTTCCGCGCCCGTTGTATCCGGGATTACGGCCTTCATCCTTACCTTTATGGGGCTTTTTCTTCTGTCCTCTTTTATTCTTTCCTTTCAGGGCATGGATCTTGAAACCAATATGACAACAGCTCTCGCCATGCTTTCAAATACAGGAGCGGCCTTTGGCGAGACCGCCTCGGCCGGCAATTTTTCCGCCTACCATCCTCTTCTGAAGCTGTACCTCAGCTTCCTGATGATCGTGGGCAGACTTGAGCTTTTCACAATAATTATTCTCTTTACTAAAAATTTCTGGGGCAGAGACAGATAAACTTTCGCTTTCAGGGGAATCCTATACTTTAGATAAATAAATTATACGGAGGATTAAAGAATGAAAGTAAAAGAGCTTATGAGCACCAACATAACCTGTGTGCGTCAGAATACATCCTTATCTCAGGCGGCAAAGCAGATGAGAAACGAAAACGTAGGCTGCCTTCCCGTATGTGACGACAGCGGGCATCTAAAGGGCCTTGTTACTGACAGAGATCTGGTTATCAGAGCCGTCGCCCCGTATCTTGCCTCCGAATCAGGCAGAGACGCGGCCGGAATGACTGTAGGAGATATTATGAGCCTTAATCCTGTAACCGTCTCTCCCGACACCAACACTCACGACGCGGCTCTTCTGTTTTCCGCCCACAAAATACGCAGACTTCCCGTAGTGGAAAACTCCCGCCTTACAGGAATGCTTTCTCTTGGAGATCTGGCCGTAAAGCCTGTCTGCATCGACGAAGCGGGCGACGCTCTTTCAGCTATAAGTCTTTCTGACGCGGCGCAGGCAGAAAGGTAATCTCTCTTTTCTGAGGATCGGCATCCTCAACGATTATATTCATCTCATCTCCCAGTCTGTAGACCTTTCCTCCATGTCTTCCTCTCAGACAGTATCCGTCGGCATCGTATTCGTAGTAATCATCATCAAGCTCCTCTATTCTTATTAATCCTTCTATGGTGTTCTCAAGCTGCACATATATTCCGAATCCTGTGACTCCGCTTATTATCCCTTTTGCCACTTCTCCTATGTGGTAGGTCATGTATTCCGCCTTCTTGAGCTTTTCGACCTCACGCTCGGCTTCAACGGCCTTTCTTTCAGCCGCTGATGATATTTCCGCGGCTTCACCGGCTGATTTCTTCAGACGCTTTGACGTCTTTTCCGAAAGCTCTCCTCTTATGACCCTCTTTATTATTCTGTGTATCATCAGATCAGGATATCTTCTTATAGGGGATGTAAAGTGACAGTAATACTTGAGCGCAAGTCCGAAATGTCCGTCGCAGGAGGTGCTGTAAAATGCCTTCTGCATGGATCTTAAGGTGACGGAGCTTACTATGTTTTCATCACGTCTTCCTCTTACCTCTTCAAGGATGGCGCTTATTGCCCTGGGATGTATGTTTTCCGCGCTTCCCCTGAGGGATATCCCGAAATTTCTCAAAAATACCTTCAGCTGCTCCGCTTTTTTAATTTCCGGTTTTTCATGGACTCTGTATATAAAAGGAACCTCCAGCCAGAAAAAATGCTCTGCCACCGTCTCGTTTGCCAGAAGCATAAACTCCTCTATGAGCCTGTTGGCTGTTCTTCTCTCACCTGTTTCCACGCTTACCGGAATTCCTCTTTCATCCAGAGTTATCCGCGCATCATCAAGATCAAAGTCGAGGCTTCCTCTTTCCTGCCTCTTTTTTCTCAGCGATGCCGCGAGCTTTTCCATCATAAGAAGATCCTTCTCTATGTGTCTGTATCTTTTACGAATCCTCTCATCTCCATACTCCAGCATATCCGATATGTCATCGTATACGAGACGCTCCTTTGACCTTATAACGCTTTCATATATCTCGTGTCCCCTTACGTCTCCTTCCTCTGTAACCTCCATCTCAACGGTAAGGGTAAGTCTGTCTTCTCCCGGATTTAAGCTGCATATACCGTTGGAAAGCGCCTTGGGAAGCATTGGTATCACCTGGTCCAGAAGATATACGCTGGTTCCTCTTTTAAGGGCCTCCTCATCGAGGGGGCCTCCTTCCTTTACGTAATGAGCCACATCCGCTATATGAACTCCAAGAAGGTAATTTCCCTTCTCGTTTACCTCAATGGAAACAGCGTCGTCAAAGTCCTTTGAATCGGCCCCGTCTATGGTAAATGTATTCTTATCTCTCAGATCCCTTCTCCCGGAAAGGTCCTCTCTCCTTATGCCTCTTTTCCCAACGGCCTTTGCCTCAGCCCCCGCTCTGCTGGGGAAGGTCTCACGCATTCCGTAGGATCTTGCCAGGACCTTTATGTCTCCTCCCGGCTGACCGGCTCTGCTTATGATCTCGCTTATTCTTCCTTCCGCGCTTCCGTATCTGTCAGGGTATCTGGTTATGGAGGCCACTACCTTGTCCCCTCTTTTAGCTCCTGAAAAATCCTTTTTGCGTATAAAAACACGTTCCCTGCCTTTTCTGCCTTCAGGTATTACAAATCCGAATTTCTTGTTTTTTTCAAAGGTTCCCGCCACCTCCGCGGTGTTTCTTCTTAAAATCTTTGTTATTATTCCCTCCGGAGACTCCCTCCAGAGATAATCGGGTACAAGCTCCACTTCAACGGTATCTCCGTCCATGGCGCCCTTCATTGATCCCGCGGCTATAAAAATATCATCATCCACCGCTTCCGATACGACAAAGCCGAAGCCTCTTCTGTGCTTTGATACAGTTCCTGTAATTACATGTTTTTTTCTTTTTTTTGCCATTCCTTCACCTGTATGTAAAATTATTCGCTCCCGTAACATTATACAGCATAAAAGGTGGCATTGCCACCTTTTACAATACTGCGCGGCACTGCCGGTTTATTTGCTTTCCGTAGCGGTGCCGTCTTTTTTCTCTCCGTCAACAGTGTCTTTTACATCATCGACAGCGTCCCTGGCGTCATCGGCCATGTCTTCGGTTACGGAATTATCCTCTCCCGCTCTGTCATCTCCATTGGTGGTTTCTTCCGTAACCATTCCGTCTTCTCCCGTATCCGCTGTATCGCTGTTTCCGCAGCCGGCGAAAGACAGAAGTGAAATGCACATGACTGTTGCGGCGAAAATTCTGAACTTTTTCATCACTTTTCTCCTCTCCTTTTTTCTCTTTTATTATCTGTAATTGATAATAAAATATTGCAAAAGCAGAGTTCTAATTTTTGGAATGAAATTTTTAAAGGCCTTCAGGTAAAATAAATGAAAAAGCAGAAAGTCCTGAAAGGAGTTCCTGCTTTTAAAGGTTTGCTTTTTAAAGGCTTATGGTCTAGAAGAGTCCGCTGATTAATCCGCCCACCTGAACGAAAAGAGGTGCGAATACAAGGGAAACTATGGTCATAAGCTTTATAAGGATGTTGATGGAAGGACCGGAAGTATCCTTGAACGGATCTCCCACAGTGTCTCCCACAACAGCCGCCTTGTGAGACTCTGATCCCTTTCCTCCAAAGTGGCCTTCCTCTATGTACTTCTTGGCATTATCCCACGCGCCGCCGGCATTGGCCATCATGAGAGCCAGAAGAACGCCCGCTGAAAGGGCTCCGCCCAGCATTCCGCCGAGAGCCTCAACACCGAGAACCAGGCCCACTACAAGAGGCGCTATTATAGCCATAAGGCCCGGAACGATCATTTCCTTAAGAGCCGCCTTGGTTGATATATCAACACAGTGAGCGTAATCAGGCTTTGATGTACCCTCAAGGATTCCCTTATCCTCTCTGAACTGTCTTCTAACCTCTTCTATCATCTGATTCGCGGCCTTACCTACCGAATTCATGGTCATAGCCGAGAAGAGGAACGGAAGCATTGCTCCTATAAAGAGTCCTATTACAACTACAGGATTGAGAAGATCAACAGCCTCGATACTCGTCACTTCGGCATATGAAGCGAAGAGAGCCAGAGCCGTAAGGGCCGCGGATCCGATAGCGAATCCCTTTCCTATGGCCGCCGTTGTATTTCCCACGGAATCCAGCTTGTCCGTAATCTCTCTTACCTCCTCAGGAAGCTCCGACATCTCGGCGATACCGCCGGCATTATCGGAAACAGGTCCGTAGGAGTCTACGGCTACAGTCATTCCGGTAGTTGAAAGCATTCCCACCGCCGAAAGGGCAATACCGTACATTCCCGCCGTCTGATAAGCCGCGAATATACCTATGACGATGCAGATTATAGGCCACAGTGTGGACATCATTCCGACACCGAGACCGCTTATTATTGTAGTTGCCGAACCAGTCTGAGACTGCTCCGCAATTTTTTTTACGGATTTAAAGTCGCTGGAAGTGTATATTTCCGTTATCTTTCCTATGGCTATACCTACAATGAGTCCCGCTATAACGGCGATAGCGTAATTAAAGGATCCCAGCATAACCTTTGAAAGTATTACAGTCGCTATAATAACGATTATTCCGGCAACATAGGTTCCCATATTGAGAGCGGTGGCAGGATTTGATCCTTCCTTGCCCCTTACCATGAATATACCTATGAGGGAGGCTATTATTCCTATACCTGACATGATAAGCGGGAAGAGCGCCGCTGTTGTCTCGTCAAAAAGTCCTCCGGAATTGGCAGCCGCCACCGCTGCCAGAGTTACAGCTGATATTATGGAGCCTACATAGGATTCGAAAAGGTCGGATCCCATTCCGGCCACATCGCCTACGTTATCGCCTACGTTGTCGGCGATAACAGCGGGATTTCTCGGATCGTCCTCAGGAATACCCGCTTCAACCTTGCCTACAAGGTCGGCTCCTACGTCTGCCGCTTTGGTATATATACCGCCGCCTACTCTTCCGAAGAGAGCCATTGAGGAAGCTCCGAATCCGAAGCCCGTTACACATTCCATTACAGTAGCAAGATCAAGAACGCACACTACCACTCCGAGACCGAGAAGTCCCAGGCCTGTTACGGCAAGTCCCATTACCGCTCCCGATCTGAAGGCGATCTTAAGGGCTTTGTTCATTCCCGATTCCATGGCGGCATTGGCAGTTCTCACGTTGCCGAGAGTCGCCACCTTCATTCCAAAGAACCCGGCCAGCACCGACAACAGGGCTCCCACTACATAGAGTATTGCCGTAGTCACACTCTGAAGTCCAAATCCTATAAGCAGGGCTATCACGATGATAACCACGGCCATGATCCTGTATTCCCTCTTGAGGAACGCCATGGCGCCTTCCCGGATATATCCGGCAATCTCTCTCATCCTTTCATTACCTTCGTCGGCCTTGTTTATCCATACGGCCAGACCGACGGCCGCAATAAGACCTATGACGGCCGCGACCACGGTAAGAATCGCTAAAACACTCATTTTTAATGATACCTCCCTCTCGCGTCCGGCAATTATTATATAAGAGGTATCAAAGACACCTCTTAATAAAATCCCGTACACGACATATTTAAAATAAATAAAAATTGAACAAATTAAAACCGCAACCTGCCCGGTCATTTTATGGGCACATGGGATGTTATGCCTATTCCAAAGCCACAAGCACCAGTGACAACACTATGAAAAGAACGGCTGTAACGGTTGATATTCTACTGAGAATACCATCGTAGCCCTGACTTTTTTTCTTTCCGAAAAGCTGTTCCGCGCCGCCTCCTATTGATCCCGAAAGTCCCGCGCTGTTGCTGGACTGAAGCAGAATACTTATTATCAGCACCACGCTGATAAAGGCGAGCACTATCATAAGAGCTGTACTCATTTTTTACCCTCCTTGCAATCTAACTTCTTGAGTTTATCACAGCAACGGCCAAAAATCAACAATTTTAAGCCCTTAATTTGCGTCATCTATTTCTTTTTTATGTTGTAAAAGGCTTTGATGCCCGAGTACTGTCCGGAAGTGTCGAGAAGCTCCTCTATACGCAGCAGCTGATTGTATTTCGCTATTCTGTCTGTTCTTGAAAGAGAGCCTGTCTTTATCTGTCCGGCGTTTAATCCCACTACGATGTCGGCTATGGTCGTGTCCTCTGTTTCGCCGCTTCTGTGGGAAACCACCGCCGTATATCCGGCCTTTTTAGCCATTTCTATCGCATCGAAGGTTTCCGTAAGGGTTCCTATCTGATTTACTTTAATGAGTATGGAATTTGCTATTCCTTCCTCTATTCCCTTTGAGAGCCTTTCGGTATTTGTTACGAAAAGATCGTCTCCCACCAGCTGCACTCTTCCTCCCAGCTTTTCCGTAAGAAGTCTCCAGCCCTTCCAGTCATCTTCCGCCAGTCCATCCTCTATGGATATTACAGGGTACTTGTCGCAGAGCATCTCATAGTAGGCGACCATTTCCTCCGCGCTTCGGCTCACCTTCTCTCCTGTCAGATCGTATATGTCCCTTTCCTGATCATAAAATTCACTGGCAGCCACATCCAGGGCGATCTTCACATCCTTCCCCGGCTCATATCCTGCTTTTTCCACAGCTTCCATTATAGCCTGTATTGCCTCTTCATTGGTGGAAAGGTCGGGAGCGAAGCCTCCTTCGTCTCCAACAGCTGTATTAAGACCCCTTCCTTTGAGAACCTTCTTCAGATTATGGAATACCTCAGCTCCCATTCTGAGGGCTTCTCTGAAGCTTTCCGCGCCTACAGGCATTATCATAAACTCCTGTATGTCCACCGTATTGTCAGCATGAGCTCCTCCATTGAGGATATTCATCATAGGAGTAGGAAGAGTCTTTCCGTTTACTCCTCCCAGATACTGAAACAGAGGAAGCCCCAGAGATTCAGCCGCCGCCCTTGCCGCGGCCATGGACACTCCCAGTATGGCGTTAGCGCCCAGTCTTCCCTTATTAGGTGTTCCATCCAGATCAATGAGCATTCTGTCAAGACCCACCTGATCAAAGACATCCCAGCCGACAATATTGTCGGCTATTTCTCCGTTGACATTTTCCACAGCCTTGAGAGTGCCCTTTCCCAGGTATCTTTCCTCATCTCCGTCTCTCAGCTCCACGGCTTCATGGACTCCAGTTGAGGCCCCCGAAGGAACTATGGCCCTGCCTACGGACCCGTCGTTAAGCATTATCTCAACCTCAACAGTGGGATTTCCCCTTGAATCAAGCACTTCTCTCGCAATTACATCTTCAATATATGCCATCTTACTTCCTCCTGAAAATTTAAATATTCCGCTGACGCGGTTTTTAAAAATCTATTATTGCCATAAATGATTCCGGATTAAGACTTGCTCCTCCAACCAGGGCTCCGTCTATTTCATCCATATTCATTATGTCCGACGCGTTCTCGGGCTTTACGCTTCCCCCGTACTGGATTATAACCATGTCCGCGGCCTCTTCGCCGAGTATCTCAATGAGAGTCTCTCTTATGAAGGCGCACATTTCTCCGGCCTGCTGAGGTGTGGCCGTTCTTCCCGTCCCTATGGCCCATACAGGCTCATAGGCTATAACAAGGGAAGCGGCCTTTTCCGGAGCGACTCCCTCAAGACCCTTCTGAAGCTGCCTCTTTACAACCTCGAAAGCCTTTCCTCCGTCTCTTTCCTCAAGGGTTTCTCCCAGACACATTATAGGTGATATTCTGCTGTCAAGAAGCTTTTTAACCTTCAGGTTGACAGTTTCATCCGTTTCTCCGAAATACTGTCTTCTTTCCGAATGGCCGACTATACAGAAATCCACTCCCGTCTCCTCCAGCATGGCCAGAGATATCTCTCCCGTATAGGCGCCCTCATCGGCAAAGTGCATATTCTGAGCTCCCACCTTTATCTCAGTATCCTCAAAGGCCTTCACAAGCACCTCCAGATCCGTAAAGGGAGCGCATACAGCCGCCTTTACATCCGTTCCCTTATACAGCTTTTTAAATTCTTCCGCAAAGGATACGGCTTCTTTTTTTGTTTTAAACATTTTCCAGTTTCCGGCTATAAAAGGTATTCTCATTATTTATCCTCCAAGCATGTTATTCCCGGAAGCTCCCTGCCTTCAAGAAATTCCAGAGAAGCTCCGCCTCCTGTTGATATATGGGTCATCTTATCCTCAAGGCCGAACTGGGCTACCGCCGCCGCCGAGTCGCCTCCTCCTATAACCGTTACAGCATCGCTTTCTGCCAGCATTTCAGCTATGGCTCTGGTCCCCTCGGCAAAGGCCGGCATCTCAAAGACTCCCGCAGGTCCGTTCCATACAATGGTCTTCGCGTCTTTAAGAGCCTCTCTACACAGCTCCACAGTCTTCGGTCCTATATCCATTCCCATCATATCCTCAGGAATCCTGTCCCTGTCATACACGGCCTTTCTGCTGCTGTTGTCAAATTCCGCGGCGCATACGGTGTCTACAGGAAGAAGCAGCTTTACGCCTCTTTCATCCGCCTCTTTCATCAGCTCACCCGCCAGCGTAACGTTGTCGGCATCGAGGATGGACTTTCCTATTTCGTATCCCATGGCCTTGAAAAATGTATAGGCCATTCCTCCGCCTATAATGAGGATATCCACCTTTCCCAGAAGGTTCTTTATTACCGGAATTTTATCTCCCACCTTGGCGCCTCCCATTATGGCCGCCAACGGTCTTTCCGGATCGTCGAGAACCTTGCCCAAGAACTTCACTTCCTTTTCTATGAGAAATCCCGATACGCTGGGGAGATATCCGGCTATTCCCGCCGTGGAGCAGTGGGCTCTGTGAGCCGTGCCGAAGGCGTCGTTTACGAAAATATTCCCCAGAGCGGCCAGTTGTCCTGTAAAGGGCTCTTCATTTTTCGTTTCTTCCTTCCTGAATCTGACATTTTCAAGAAGCATTACCTCTCCCGGCTTAAGCTCTCCTGCCTTTCCCCTCACCTCATCGTCAACCACCTCCGGAGACGGAGTGAAAATCACACGCTGACCCAGAAGCTCCGAAAGTCTTTCGGCCACAGGCCTGAGAGAATATTCTGGTTTCGGTTCTCCCTTAGGGCGTCCCATATGGGACATGAGGATTATTTTAGCTTCGTTTTCAATGAGATATTTTACAGTGGGGAGAGCCGAAACGATCCTCGTATCATCGGTTATTTTTCCCTCCTTCATGGGAACGTTGAAATCGCATCTTACGAGAACCCGCTTTCCCTTTACGTCCACATCTCTGACTGTCTTTTTCATTTTCACAATCCTTTCCTCTGCCGAATTCATCAACAAAACAAATCATATATACGCCGAACAGCCGGCCTGAGCCGGCTGTACTCTTTTATGCGATTACTATTTGTTGTCCACGCTGTGCATGTATTTAATAAGCTCCAGAACCTTTGTGGAATATCCGAATTCATTGTCATAGAAGGCTATGAGCTTGAAGAACCTGTCGTTAAGCTGAATACCCTCTCTCGCGTCAAATATGGAAGTATGAGGATCTCCGATAAAGTCGCTTGAAACCACCTCGTCGTCAACGTATTCGATAACGCCCTTCATCTCACCCTCGGAGGCTTCCTTGATCTTCCTGCATATTTCCTCATAGCTTGCCGAGTTCTTAAGCTGTATATTCACGTCTATTACGGACACATCGTTAGTAGGCACTCTGTATGCGATCCCCGTCATTCTCCCCACCAGTGAAGGTATTACAAGGCCGACGGCTTTGGCCGCTCCCGTACTTGTAGGAATAATATTGCCGAAGGCGGAACGTCCAGTTCTCCAGTCCTTAAGGGATCTGGCGTCTACAACCTTCTGCTTGGCCGTTGCCGCGTGTATAGTTGACATGAGGCCCTGCTCTATTCCCCAGTTATCCTCGATTACCTTGCAGACAGGTGCCAGACAATTGGTAGTGCAGGAAGCGTTGGATACTATGTTCATTTCCTTTTTGTATTCCCTGTGGTTTACGCCCATTACAAAGGTAGGCGTGGTCTTGTCCTTGGCCGGCGCTGTTATTATAACCTTTTTCGCCCCCTGGTTTATATGAACCATTGCCTTTTCCGTAGTATTGTAGGCTCCTGTTCCCTCGATGATGTATTCCGCGCCGCAGCTGCTCCATGGAATGTTGGCGGCATCGCTCTCACTGTATACGGGTATCTTTCTGCCGTCTATTATCAGCCCCTCGTCGTAAAGTCCCAGCTCTCTTGGAAAGCGACCGAACACGGTGTCGTATTTAAGCATGTATACCATATACTCTTTATCCGCGTTTCTCACGTTTATACCGGCAATTTCTATTTCCGGCATGTCCATGGCCGCACGAATGGCAACACGGGCAATACGGCCGAATCCGCTCACTCCGATTTTGATTCCCATTTTTCAGTTCCTCCTAAAACACTCTTATATTAATATTTATTTATGTATAAACCCGAAACAGGCTTAATACCTTCTTCTCTTTGAGGACGACAGTATGTTCATTTCGTCTCTGTACTTGGCTACCGTCCTTCTTGAAATGCTTATGCCCTTTTT
Organism: Candidatus Allocopromorpha excrementigallinarum; assembly: GCA_018714925.1. Lineage (GTDB taxonomy): Bacteria > Bacillota > Clostridia > Peptostreptococcales > Anaerovoracaceae > Lentihominibacter > Lentihominibacter excrementigallinarum. The sequence goes on along the minus strand of DVMP01000083.1, from coordinate 1,354 downwards.
CCTGAGCATTTCCACCATGTCCTGATCGCTGTAAGGCGATTTGGTATCTTCGTTATCGACAATTTCTTTTATAAACTCCTTTATGCTGTTGGAGGATATTCCCTCGCCGTGGCTTCCCGAAACTCCCGCGGAAAAGAAGTACTTTATTTCAAAGACACCTCTCGGGCTCTGCAGATACTTTCCGTTTATTGATCTTGAAACAGTGGACTCGTGGATGCCAACCTCCTCCGCAATATCCTTCAGTGTAAGAGTCTTGAGATACTTGCTTCCCTTATCAAAGAATTCCTTTTGGTACTTCACCACCGCCGTAACCACGTTGTATATTGTCTGCTTCCTCTGCTCTATGCTCCGTATGAGCCACAGAGCGGAATTAACCCTGTCTGACAGATATTTTGAAAGCTTTTCGTCTGTCTCCGACTGATGAAGCAGGCTCTGATAATATGAGCTTACCATCAGCTTGGGTGTGCTGCTGTCGTTGATGGTTACGACATAGTCGTCATCTACCCGTTCCACTATTACATCGGGAACTATGTATTTGGTCTCCACCTGCGAAGCGAACTGTCTTCCCGGCTTCGGCTCAAGAGTTCTTATTATATCGCTCATTTCCTGTACCTGACATGGAGATATGCCCATATCCTTGGCAATAACCCCCAGCCTGTTGTTGGCCAGGTCATCAAGATGCTCGTTTATTACTCTTTCAAAGAGCTCCGTAAGCTCTCCCCGCTGCCTGAGCTGTATTATGAGACACTCCTTCAGGTCTCTGGCTCCCACTCCCACAGGATCGAAGGTGTGTATTATATCCATTACCTTTCTCACAGCCTCCTCGGGAACATCCATTGCCCGGGCGATCTCTTCCTCAGTGGAGGTCATATATCCGTTTTCGTCCAGGGATTCTATAATGTACTTTCCTATTCTTCTGCAGCCCTTTTTGTTTGACGCGAACTGAAGCTGGAACATCAGGTGCTCCGGCAGCGTAACGTCTGTGGCGGCATACTGCTCGTACATATTCCCTTTTTCATCACTGCTTTTTTCTTCCCACTGCTTGTAGCTTATATCATCGTACTGCCTGTCCTTTATGTATTCCTTCCAGTCAAACTCCTCGTCCTTTGATGCTGTCTGGGATCCCTGGGAGTCCTTCATTTCGTCAAAGGATCCGCTTTCCTCCCGGGAGGCTTCGCCGTTTCCCTCTCCTCCGCTCTGTTCCAGAACAGGATTAACCAGAAGCTGCTCTTCCACATATGAATCCAGCTCCTGGGTGTTAAACTGCAGTATCTGTATAGCCTGAATAAGCTCCGGGGTCATTACAAGCTTCTGCGCCTGCTCTATTGTCAGATCATAACCAAGTCTCATACTC
>DVMP01000008.1 GCA_018714925.1 Candidatus Allocopromorpha excrementigallinarum | reverse complement strand
TCGAAAGGGCTCCTGAGAATCCTCCCTCTCCCCCTGTGTTCTGTATGGTTCTGCGAAAGCACCTCAGCGGAGGACGAATCACCGATATTTTACAGCACGAAAATGACAGGATAGTGGAAATTCTCCTTGAGACCGTCAACGAAATGGGTTTTTCCGTAAGCAGAAAGCTCATAATAGAAATAATGGGAAAGCACAGCAACATAGCTCTCGTTGATATGAACACAGGCAAAATCATCGACAGCATAAAGCGTGTTTCAATAGATGTAAACAGAGCACGACAGCTTCTTCCGGGAAAGGAATATCAGTACCCTCCTTCCCAGAATAAAATTCCCTTTACGGAAGTCACGTCCGATCAAATGAGAGCCTTAACGGAAAACCAGCTTCGTCCCGAAAAATCTCTTCTGGAAAGTATACAGGGCATTTCTCCCGCTCTGGCGGAGACCATAGCCTGCTCCGAAAACCCCTTTGAGGAGCTGAGGCGCATCATCTTATCTGTGGAGGAGGGCGCCTTTAATCCTGTGGTATATGTGGACGAAGCTGAAAACAAGCCTGTTGAATTTCATCTGACATCTCTTGCGGGTTTCAGTGAAAGGTACGGCGTTCTTTCCTTCCAAAGGCTCAGCAACGCCGTTTCCTTCTATTTCACCGGCCGCGAAGCTTCAAACCTGGTAAAGCAGAAGGCCAGCGACCTTAAGCGGGTTATAAAGGCTCATAAGGATAAGCTGAAGCTCAAGATCCGGAGGCTTAATGAGGATCTTTACAGAGCCGAAAACTCTGAAGATTACAGGCTTTTCGGAGAGCTTCTGACCGCCAGCCTCCACAGCATACCTCCCGGAGCCGACCATGCGGAGGTGGTCAGCTATTACGACGGATCAACCGTAAACATTCCTCTTGATCCCAGGCTTTCCCCCGCCAGAAATGCCCAGAGATACTACAAAAAATACGGCAAGGCCAAAACCGCGGTAAAGGAAAAAAAGATACAGCTTAACGAAGCCTTCTCCGAGGTGGAGTATCTTGATTCCGTGGCCTCCTTCGTCGATATGGCCTCTTCTGTGGAGGAAATAGAGCTTCTCCGCCGCGAGCTGACGGATTCCGGCTTCATAAGGTACAGAAAGCAGAAAAAGGAAACCGGAAAGAAGGGAAAGCCGACTCCCTTCACATATACCCTCCCTTCCGGCCTTAGGGTTATGGCCGGCAGAAACAACAGCGAAAACGACTGGCTTACATTTAAGAAGGCCGCTTCATCTGATATATGGCTTCACACAAAGGATATCCACGGCTCCCACGTAATACTCTTCCTTCACGGGAAAGAGCCTTCTCCCGAGGACATAACAGCCGCAGCCTCCATTGCCGCCTTTCACAGCAAGGGCCGCGCCTCGGAAAATGTTCCAGTGGACTACACGAGAGTAAAATACGTAAAAAAACCTTCCGGAGCAAAGCCCGGAAAGGTTATATTCACTCACAATAAAACCGTATATGTTAACCCGCGGCTCCCCTGATCCAGTTTATCATGGCTTCTATGACTTCATCGCCGCAGCTTTCTCCGCCGCCGTTGTGTATTTCGTGATAAATACCCGGAAGCTCTATGTATTCCACATTTTCACCGTTTTTTCTCATGGTTTCCGCGGTTCTTCGGCTGGCCTGCGGGCTGCATATTCTGTCTGAGCCGCCGTGCATGATCATAACCGGGATCGAATCGCTGCGGTGCGAGCCCTCAAGGAGGCCCTTTTCAAGCTTCATTCCTGTTTCGAACCCCTCCAGGGCGCATAGGAGTGATATTCTGTTGTGTATCATGGGATTTTCACTGTAGGGCTTTACGGAGCCGGGATTTCCCAGATATTCTTCCTTTACGCTGGAGCCTACCGTAAAATCAGGAGCTATTTTTGAAAAAAGCTTTACCGCTTTATAGAGCCTCCCCGGAACAGGCCGTACCAGCTCTATCCATGGCGCCGATATGAGATATGCCGACGGTATATGGCACAGGCTCCCTCTCTTTCTGTAATCCAAAGCTATATTGCCGCCCATGCTGTGTCCGTAAAGAACTATCTTTTTTCCCTCATACCTGTCTGCCGCCCATGAAATGAGAGAATCTATATCCGAAAGCACCTTTTTTCTCGGCGCGCAGCATCCTTTTTTGCCCAGGGATTTTCCATGGCCTCTTAGATCCATTGATACAACGGCTGATCCTTCTTCTCTGAATCTTCCCGCCACCCTGTCAAATCTTCCTCCGTATTCTCCTATGCCATGTATTATACATACCACTCTTTCAGGGTTCTCCAGATCCCAAAGATATCCCCAGATTTTACCTTCCCGGTTTTCCTTCAGCAGAAATTCCTCATACATAAAAGCTTCTCCTTCTGAAATATTCCATTACAATACACGTTGGTTACTTCTGTTTTGATTTTGCTTGAAAATTCCGACAAAATAGAATAATATTTCAGTACGCAACTCTACAGGTCATGCGGCAGACATATTACGGCAAACCATTAAATTAAAAGGAGGATGCACAATGAAAAAGGCGTGTACGCTGTGCGGCAGTTTCAATTACAATACTTACGCTTTCAAAGGCGGATATATATGCGAAAACTGCTTAAGGCGTTTTAAAACACCTGTCCCAAGCGGCGATCATGTGCGGATCAACCGTTAGGTCGGATCCTCACCTTTTCCGTCTGCCGGGCCCAGTGGAGTTGCCTCTCTTTCCTGCCGCGGCAAGACGTTTTTTTGTCTTCGGCTTCATTACCGAAAAGCCGAATCTTCCCAGGCTTTTTGCCTTAAGAGGAAAATACCCGCCGTGGCTGTAGCATATGAGTCCCGCCCTTTCAAGGCACAGACGGCCTCTTTCATCCATCAGCCCTTCGTCCGCGGAAACGCTTACAATCTCACTTATGAACATTTCGTGACTCGGCAGTCTCATGGTTTCCTTTACCCTGCACTCAATATTAACAGGAGATTCCTCTATTGACGGGCATTTTACAACGCGGCTTTCAGCAGGCGTCAGATTCAGTCTGCTGAACTTGTCCTCGTTTCTTCCCGATCTAACTCCGCAGTAATCGGCTGCGAAGGCCAGTTTTTCAGTGGTGAGATTTATTACAAATTCTCCTTCCGCTTCGATAATATGGTGAGAGTGCCGTTCCCTCCTTACCGATATATATGTCATGGGAGGAGCTGAGTTGATTATTCCCGTCCAGGCTATTGTAATTATATTTTTTTCCTTTCCGACCCCGCATGATACCATTACCGCCGGAACGGGATTCAACATTGTCCCCGGTTTAAAGACAAGTTTAGCCATGTGAATTCCTCTCTTCTCATTTTTTCCTCAGGGTTTCCAGAACCTTAACGAAATCCTCCGGCAGCGGGCTTGTAAATTCCATGTATCTGCCGTCCTCGGGATGGCAGAACCCGAGAGTCTGCGCGTGAAGCATCTGTCTTTTCGCTCCCTGTCTGTTTTTGGCCGGACCGTAAAGCTCATCCCCAAGGAGAGGATGCTTTATATACGCCATGTGAACCCTTATCTGATGGGTTCTCCCCGTCTCAAGAACCGCCTGGACATATGTAAACCGCCCCAGCCGCTCCAGTACTTTGTAATGGGTCACGGCCCGCTTTGAGTTTGTCTCCCTTACGGCGTTTCTCAATCTGTTTTTGGGATCTCTGCCTATGGGGGCGTCTATCGTTCCTTCATCGGCTTTTATGTTGTTCCACACTATCATTTTGTAGACCCGGCTTATGGAATGGGCGGCGAACTGTTCCGAAAGAAGCCTGTGAGCCCTGTCGTTTTTCGCTACCGCCAGGAGTCCGCTTGTGTCTTTATCTATCCTGTGAACTATTCCCGGCCTTATTACTCCGTTAATTGAAGAAAGAGCCTCGCCGCAGTGATGTATTAATCCGTTGACAAGGGTTCCCGAGTAATTTCCGGCCGCCGGATGCACCACCATGCCGGCCGGCTTGTTTACCACCAGAAGATCTCTGTCCTCATATACTATATCAAGAGGTATGTCCTCTCCTCTCACATCGGTCGTTTCCGCCGGAGGAATATCTATAACCACCCTTTCTCCGCAAGAGGCCTTGTGCTTTTTGCGGAAGCAGATCTTTCCGTCAACGGTTATTCTTCCTTCTTCAAAGAGCTTCTGAATAAAGCTTCTTGAAAAATCCTCCAGAGCAGATGAAAGAACCAGATCAAGTCTGGTTCCCTCCTGATTTTCTTCCACCTCTATTTCTATGGTCTCAGGCTTCCCCATGGCCATGTTTTTCGCCGCTCCTTTCAAAAAACAACACATAAAGCAAAAGAAGGCCGCAGCCGACGCATATAAATATATCCGCTATATTAAAAACAGGGAATATCCTGAAATCAAACATATCCACAACGTAGCCTTCCGTTATTCTGTCAATAAGGTTTCCCAGACCTCCTCCGCATATGAAGGCCACGGCCGTAAGCAGGAGTCTGTGCCACTTTTTTCTTTTCAGAAGGATTAAAATAATTCCCGCCGTCAAAGCGGCGCAGGGCAGAGCTATAAGCACCGCCCACTGGCCCTCCATAATGCTGAAGGCTGCTCCCCTGTTCTGTACGTAGGTTATATGAAAAACACCATCAATTACAGGAATGCTTTCCCCCGGAAGCATTCCTGAGGAAACAGCGTGCTTCACAGCTTTATCAGCCAGCAGCACCGCCAGAATTATAAAACAGTAGATCATACGAAAATGGGGCGGGATGCCCCGCCTCCTTTAGTATTTTATTCTTACGGTTTTCTTGGCCCCGGCTCCGCCGCTGCCGCCCTCATAATTATAGGTACCCATCTGAGGCTGAGGCCTATCCGCCGCCCCTGCCGCGGGCAGATCGTCAAAGTCGTCCACTCCCAGCTCCGGCAGCATCTCGCCGCTGAGAGACTCAAACCTCTGAAGCTCTGACTCCAAAAGCTGCTTATACTGATTTCTGAAGTTTATAAACCTGCTCTTCATGGCTTCGCTTTCCTCAGAGATTTTATCGGCCATGTCCTTAGCCTCTTTCTGCATAAGCTGAGCGTCAAGCTCCGCGTTTTTAAGCAGTATGTCCGCCCGTTTTTCAGCGCTGGCCGATATGTCCGCCATAAGGGACTTGGCCGCTTCAAGGGTCTCAAGAACCGTACCCTCGGAGCTTCTGTGTCTTTCCAGCTCCTCCACCAGTCTGCTGTTTTCCTCCTTTGTCTGCCTCAGCTCCTCGAGAAGACGCTCCATATCGACGGTTATCTCGTCGAGAAATTCATTTACCTCTTCCTCCTTGTATCCTCTTACTGCCTTGGTAAATTCCTTCTCCTGTATATCAACGGGTCTTATCATTTCTGTTCTCCCTTCTATTTCCACGGATTGCTGTCTCCCAGATCGCCTCCGAAGCTGTACGGCTTGCTTTCACCCTCGGCGGATATGGCTACGTTCTCAGGAGCGAATATGAAAATATTATTGGCTACCTTCTGAACATTACCGTTGAGAGCATAGGTGGCTCCTCCGAGAAAGTCGAATATCTTTCTTGCTGTATCAGAATCCAGCTTTTCAAGATTTACGATTATAGGCTTTCTGCTTTTAAGGCTGTCAACCAGCTTGGAGCATTCGTCAAAGCCCTTCGGTTCTATTACGACCAGCTTAAAGGCGCTTGTTATGGCCTTTACCGTTCTGCTCTGCATAGGCACAACATTACTTGTATCAAATTTTGAAGACGGAGCCGAAGGAGATGCCTTGGGCTCTACAGGCTTTCTGTCGTAATATCCCGACTGCTTGTAGCCTTCATCCTCCACTTCCATTTCCTCCTCGTCCTCATATTCTTCGAATCCCATCAATTCCTTAAACTTTGTAAAAACTCCCATAATTACCTCCTACTTTTTGCTGTAGTCACGTTCGCCGAATATGGCGCTGCCAACTCTTACCAGGTTTGATCCCGCCGATATAGCTACCTGAAAATCGTGGGACATACCCATTGACAGGTATTTAAAATCAAGCCTCGGATGCTCTATTTTCCCGAACCTGTCATACTGTTTCTTTACCTCCTCAAAATAAACCTTTATATCTTCAGGATTCTCAGCAAAAGGAGCTATGCACATGAGCCCCCTTATTCTGACGTTTTCGCAGTTTTCGAGAATATCATTTATAAGCTGTTCTGTTTCGTCTGTGGATATTCCGAACTTGCTTTCCTCACGGGCGGAATTCACCTGAAGAAGTATATCCATTACCAGCTCCTTGGAGGCGGCTCTCTTGTTTATCTCCGCCGCCAGCTTATACGAATCCACCGAATGGATCATGGAAACCTTATCTATTATATATTTCACTTTATTGGTCTGAAGATGTCCTATCATATGCCATCTTACAGGCTTGACCTCATCAAACTTGTCCATTATTTCCTGAACCTTGTTTTCGCCTATATCGGTCACTCCCGCGTCTATGGCGATGTTTATCTCCCGGGGAGTCCTTGTTTTGCTGACAGCCACCAGCAGCACGTCCTCCGCCGCTCTGCCGTTTGCTTCAGCCGCTTCACCGATCTGCGCCCTTACCTTTTCCAGATTGGCTCTTATGTCTTCCATGGCTAATTCTCCTTCTCTTCATCCTCCTCCAAAGCGCTTTGCGGATGCTTCAGCACCTCATCGTAAACATCCACCGTATAAACCTGATTTCCCTCCTCATCTATAAAGGTTGCGTCCTCTATTACGGATTCTTCTCCGTTGGAGGATATTACCTTTATCTGCTTGAACTCATATTCTCCGTTTTTGTTTCTTACATATACTCCTTTTTTTCCGTCTTTTTCTATGATACACTTATTATCCACTATGAGACCGTCGTTATCGCTTGTTACTATGGTCATTTCCTCCGCTCTGCTTTCCGCGAAGGCCTCATAGTAGACGTCCAGATGAAATATTACTCTAAATCCGTCCTTTTCTTCTTTTATTTTATATATATCAGCTTCCACGTTTCCTTCCGGAAGCTGAAGCTCAACCTTTCTTCCCTCCTCATAGCCTGAGGCGGTCTCCTCATCTACCCAGCAGAGAATATACCAGTTGTCATCTCCCGATATTTTGTAGACAGGCTCTCCTTCGAGCACCGAGGATCTTTCAGTGTCCACAGTCTTGTAGGAAAGGCTCTCAACTGTCGACCTCTTTACCTTCTCCATGTTCGCGAAGGTAAAATAATCTTCATATCCGTCTATGTAGAGGCTGAATATTCCGCTTATGGGAGCGTTGTAGTCCGTTGACAGTCCTTCAAATCCCTTCAGCTTGTCGGTGTACTCAGTGTATCTGGGGTTCTCCCTTGAAGCGCTCTCCGAAGGCTCTACCGATACTACGGGATAGCCTTTCTTTACAGCTGTTTTCTCCTCCACAAGATATGCTATGCTTCCTGACTCCGCCGCGATTCCCACAGCCTCCTCTTTTATAAAGTATCCTGTGGTTTCGTATGATAATGTCAGATTTCCCGGCTCGAGAATCTGTGTGGTCTCAAAGATATCCGTCACACTGGGAAGAATCTCAACAACGATATATAGTAGAAGGAGTACTATTACGTATATACATATCGCCCTTTTGGTTTTATTTTTCAGCTTTATTTTCATTGTTTTATTTTA
>DVMP01000082.1 GCA_018714925.1 Candidatus Allocopromorpha excrementigallinarum | reverse complement strand
GCAGCTGCTTACCGCCTTTCTTGCTCCAAAATCTATAGCTATCCCGCCGTTTTAAGATAAAAACGGTCTCTTTAATGATATTGTTCCATCCCGCTTCTTTCGCTTTCTAAAACGTACGCTTTCCGGCTTTAACATTACGCTGTCATCTTCAAAGGCTTCTTTCTCCGGCATTCTGCTTTTTAAATCATTTTCAAGTTCCGTTTTCGCTACCTGAATTGATTCCGCTTCCGTAACCTTCAAAAACCTCTCCCGGGCAAATTGGTTACGCTTTCGTCACTTATTACGGTCATTTTTCAGAAGCAATTGGTTACGCTTTCGGAACTCCTTATATATACCATACCGGAGCATATCAGCCTGCATGACTGTCAGCAAACTTTATCCTGCGTTCTCTTGCCTTCTGTTTCTTCTCCATTCTCTTCTTAAACGCTGCCTTTGCTTCCTCCATCTTCTCCGCATTCTCCATCTGCACCCACTTGTCCACCAGCTTGTACTCACTGGGTCTGTGTTCAAGACCTCCCCTTGTTATTTCGACAAATCCGTAACACTCCAGCTGATCCAGTGCTCTCGATACCGTTTCTCTCCTAAGCCCCATTTGTTCAAAGATCGAATAAGGACATTTCACGGTGTTTCCCGTATACACACCCTTGTACTGCATCCTGAGCACCGTATAAACTTCCTTTGCATTTGCTGATAAAGCCCGATACGCCAGAGAGGTCAGCTGATCATCAAAGAAAATCACATGATGTGTATGCCATGTGCCTGATGTTGCAAACTTCGGCGGCGGATCCCGCGGTTTTTTCTTTCTCGGCATACGCTATATTACCCTTTCATCTTTTTCAGAAGGTTCTTTGAAATAACCCGTTTCTTCCCAGACTTTTTTGTCAGGACAAAAGTAGCTGTATTCGCTGGAGCCGGTCATTTTTATAGCGGTACCGAATTTAAGAAATCCCTGCTGCAATCCTATTCTGATATAATTGGGATCTTTTCCCGTTGCCTTGGCTATTTCGCTGATCTTCACATTTCGCCCGGTAAACTTTGGAAGCTCAACATATACCTTTCTCTCATCTGCGGCGATTTTCTCCATACTTTTCCTCCTTCCATGTTGCATTTTCACTCTGTTTCAGAGCGTTTTTAGCTCTGTATATACATTATATAGAGCCTCTTAAGCTCTGTTAAGTATTTTTATATTATCTATTGACCGCATTTTTGATTATGCTATAATATCACTGAAAGGCAGGTGATGGCTTGAATGACACTTGGCGAAAAAATTAAATTTCATCGTACCATGAAAGGTCTGACCCAGAAGCAGCTTGGGGATATGACCGGTATACATGAAGTGTCGATCCGAAAATACGAATCTAACAAAATCGCACCGAAAAAAGAGCAGCTGGAAAAAATTTCTCAATGTCTGGGAGTTCCGTTCAATACTTTTATTGATACTCACATCTCAACAGACTCGGATGTGCTGCCGCTTTTATTTGCGATAGATGAAGTGTTTGAAGTCGAAATTACTTCTGATGATAACAAAACATTCAAGATGAATTTCAAAGAACCGATGCTAAACTACTTCCTCCGCGACTGGCAGAGTATGAAACAGCTTTTGAGCGTTGGAGGAGTTTCGGAAGACGATTATGAAATGTGGAAGAAAATGCGATCCACATATACGAAAGTGATCAAAGAATAAAATCTCATAAACATATCAGGTCATGTTCCCTTAAACCTATTTACATAATTCGAATCTTTTTACCGGTACGAAGGGAGCTGATATTTATGAGAAAGCCAAACGGTTACGGAAGTGTTTCCGTATTGTCCGGCAACAGAAGAAACAAGTACATGGTCAGAAAAACCGTCGGAACGACTGTCGATCATGAAAGAGGAAAGGTGAAATACGACCAGGTCATAATCGGCTATGCGCCCACAAGAAAAGAAGCAAACCGCATGCTGATCGAGTATAATGCCAATCCATACGATGTCACTGCTGCCAAAACAACTTTTGCCGAAGTATACGAAAAAATGTACGCCAGTAAAGTCGGAATCGTCAGCCAGTCTTCTCTTGACGCATATGCGTATGCATTCAGAGACTGCGCCGCGCTTCACAGCAGAATCTTTTCCGAGCTGAGGCTTCATGATCTGCAAAGCGTTATAGATAACAGTAATAAGAATTATCCGACCCTGAAAAAGATCTACGTGCTGTTTAAGCTCATGTATGAATACGGCATGAAATATGATCTTGTCGGCAAGGATTACGCGCAATATGTCGATCTTACAGCCAAAAAGCTCGCTTATGAAGGAAAGCGGGAGGAAGACAAACATCTTTCGCATGACGAAGTAAAACTGCTGTGGACAAGAAAGGATGATCCCTTCTGTCAGTCGATCCTGATCCTCATGTGGACGGGTCTGAGGATATCCGAATTTCTCGAACTGAAAAAAGAGAATGTAAATCTGGAAGACCAGTATTTCATCATACCGAAAGGAAAAACCGTAAATGCGGAAAGAAAAGTACCTATCGCAGATGCGATACTTCCATTCTTCGTAGCGCTTTACAATGACGGCGACTGCGAATACCTGTATCACATCGGCAAAAGCAGGAAAGATAAACCTGTAAGCTACGACCAGTACCTTAAAACTTTCAGAAAGCTGATGGAAAGCCTCGGCTGGAAATATACTCCGCACGCCACAAGACATACATTCACATCACTGCTTGCGGATCTCGGCGTTTCATCGACTTTAAGGTCGAAGCTCGCAGGTCATTCGGTCGGGAATGTAACCGAAACTGTTTACACACACCTTGATATAAGCGTTCTGCTCGAAGCAGTCAATAAACTGGAATGCTTTATCAACTAGCTGCAAAAATAAGCACGCCGCTTCCGGTGTTGCAAGTGTGTTGCAATTACGTTGCAAGTAGACGCGGATTTTCGGCATCAGGGCAATTCTTACAAAAGAAAAACCCCTGCAATTGCAAGGGTTTTGAGTCTTTGTGAGTCTCGCCTGATTATCTCTTGGAGAACTGGCTTGCTCTTCTCGCTTTTTTGAGACCGTATTTCTTTCTTTCCTTCATTCTAGGGTCTCTTGTGAGGAAGCCCGCCGCCTTTAGGGCCGGTCTGTAGGCCTCTCTGTCAACTTCGCAGAGTGCTCTTGAGATTCCGTGTCTCAGGGCTCCCGCCTGTCCTGTGTATCCGCCGCCTTTTACAGTGGCGATAACGTCGAACTTTCCTTCGCATCCTGCGATCTCAAAAGGTCTCTTTACCTCTCTCTTTACGATTTCCATTGCCAGATAATCATCGAGAGGCTTTTTGTTTACTGTGATGTTTCCGCTGCCAGGGATTAATCTAACTCTGGCTACTGAAGATTTTCTTCTTCCTGTTCCGTAATACTGTGTCTTTGCCATCGCTTGATTCCTCCCTTCTTAAATATCCAGCACTTCCGGCTTCTGAGCCTGATGATTATGCTCAGGGCCTGCGTAAACCTTTAACTTCTTATACATCTGTCTTCCCAGCTTGCCGTTTGGCATCATTCCCTTTACAGCGTGTCTTACCACCTCTGTAGGGTGCTTTTCCATCATTCTCTCAAAGGTAACCTCTCTGAGACCGCCGGGATATCCTGTATGTCTCTTGTAGATCTTTTCTTTTCTCTTCTTGCCTGTTACTTCCACTTTTTCGGCGTTAATGACTATTACGTAGTCTCCGCAGTCAACGTGTGGAGTATAGGTCGGCTTGTTCTTTCCCCTGAGTATGGCCGCGATCTGTGAGGCCATTCTTCCAAGGTTCTTGCCTTCAGCGTCTACAACGTACCATTTACGTTCAACTTCATGAGGCTTTGCGATAAATGAACTCATTTTCTTTTCCTTTCTACCTACTGAAATTGAAGCCCTAACCCGATGAGCTGTGCGAATCGCGGTAGGTCAACGTGCCTTGCGGCACTCCCGCACCTTTCGGTGCCGCTCCGGAGATAAAAGGTCTGTCAATTTTTTTCGGCCCTGCCTACTGGGTTCCTCACCACTTCCTGTTTTCCCGGGAAGGGCGGGAGCTTTTTCGGCGAACTAAAACTTACTTTCAGCCGTGCTGGCCCGGACGGTTTTCCATCCTGCTCACACGAAAAAATCATGCCACACGGGTGACACGAATTCATTTTACACGTAAAATGCGGTCATGTCAAAGGTTTTTTGCTTTCACGGCTCCCTTTCAAAAGGAAGCTCCTAAAGTCCGTCAGGTTTTGCCTTATAGGCTTTCAGGAGATTTTGAACCCTTTCAAAACACAGGCTGCCCGGAAGCACAAGTCTGCGTTCCGGGCAGCCGTCATGTGGAAGCAGGGATCCCTGGCTTCCTGATTTCTTTTTTACGCAAACGCCGCGGCTACACAAGCTCTACGACGACTTTCTTCTTCTTTCCCTTTTCCACCAGAAGCTTTCCCTCTTTAAACATGTCGGTCGTTATCATCAGCTTCTTGTCTTCCACCTTTTTTCCGTCAAGCTTGAGGCCTCCCTGCTCAATGGTCATAAAGCCCTCTCTGTTGCTTGGAATAAGTCCCAGCTCCCTGATGAAGCTGACAACTCCCATGCCGTCTCCTTCCAGCTTTGATTTTTCCATCTGCACCGCAGGCATACTGGAAATATCTCCGCCGCCGAAGGCAGCTCTCGCCGCCTGCTGTGCCTTTTCAGCCTCTTCCTGACCGTGAACCAGCTTGGTTACTTCGTAGGCAAGAACCTCCTTTGCCTTGTTTATTTCCTGATCCCTGAGAGATGAAAGCCTTTTAACCTCATCCATAGGAAGGAAGGTGAGCATTCGCAGACATTTTTCCACATCGGCGTCAGCTACATTTCTCCAGTACTGATAAAACTCGTAAGGCGGTGTTTTCTCAGCGTCAAGCCACAGAGCGCCCTTCTGAGTCTTGCCCATTTTCACGCCTTCGCTTGTGGTAAGCAGAGAAAAGGTCATGCCGTAAACCTGCTTATCGCACATTTTTCTGGTGAGCTCCACGCCCCCCAGGATGTTGGACCACTGGTCGTTTCCTCCAAACTGCATCTGACAGCCTATGTCTCTGGCCATTACCATAAAGTCATAGCTCTGCATAAGCATATAGTTGAACTCAAGGAAGGAAAGACCCTTCTCCATTCTCTGTTTGAAGCATTCGGCTCTCAGCATGTTGTTGACGCTGAAATGCCTTCCCACCTCTCTTATAAACTCCACATAGTTAAGAGGTCTTATCCAGCGGGCGTTGTTAACAGCGACAGCCTTGCCGGGCTCAGGCGTCTTGTTTTCCTTTCCCGGCTTGTAAACTCCGTCGTTTCCCTCATACTTCCATTCATCGTCAAAATCTATAAATCTATCAAAGAGGCTTTTAAAGCTACTGCAGTTGTGCTCTATGGTGTCTATGGTCATCATCTGACGCATATCGGTCCTGCCGGAAGGATCCCCCACCATGCCGGTACCGCCGCCTACGAGAACCACAGGGGTATGGCCGTACTTCTGCATATACATCATTATTATGACCTGCATGAAGTGGCCAACATGAAGGCAGTCTGCCGTAGGATCGAATCCGATGTAAAACCTTATCTTTTCTTTTTCCAGCAGCTCTCTTATGGCCTCGTCATCCGTGGTCTGCTCTATAAAGCCTCTTTCCTTAAGAACATCGTAAACATTGGTATGGCTGCTTACGCTGTCAGGTATAAAATCGTATTTCATTTCTGTTTTCCTCCAATTCCTCGTTTCGTAACAGCTTTCAGATATATGAGCAGGGCAGCTTTCCGGGCTCCTGTCCTCTGTCCTCCCGGAAAAGCTGTGCGGCATGTTCCGCATCCCTAC
>DVMP01000081.1 GCA_018714925.1 Candidatus Allocopromorpha excrementigallinarum | reverse complement strand
TAGTATGCAAACTGTAACAACATCTTTAGGTGAAAAATATTTTATCTGCGATGTTGACTTTACCAATGCCGGAAGCAGATATTATGTATCGTATACGCTGAATGGTGGGAAAAATTCCGGAAGCTTTTATGTACAGGTAAATATTTAGCTGCATAAAAGTTTTATGAAAAGAGCAGGGCGCTTATAGCAGAGGAGAAAAATATGCAGAAAAGTATAAAAGGTATAATATATGGAACTGTTTTCTTCATTATGGTTCCGTTCTGTTTTCAAATAGCAAAATCATTTGACAGGGTTTTTCAGTATTTAACACAGGAGCTCATAGGCGGAAATCTCTTGTATATGTTTGCGATATTTACAGGGCTGATGTCCGGCGTATTTATTATAGTGATGATGTTTTTATACAGAAGACTGGCTGAATCCTGCGCCGCGGGGTGCTGGGCCGCGTTGGGGATTATGGTGTTTAATACGCTTATAAGCTTTGCAACTCCGTTTATTAATGCCTTTTCCATATGCTCCGAGATGTTTTTCTATTTTTACAGCAGCCGATATTATAATCTGATTGTAATGCTGCTTATCTTTATTATCGCTGATATCTGTTTGAGAAAGATAAAAAAGCGGTCCCTGGTGTAGGGCCGCTTCTGTATATTCAAAGCAGATTCTCACATGCTCACAGCCTGATATTACAGGGCCGCTTGAGCGGATTTTGGGGTGAGGTCAAGGCCCATAGGCTCAGGTGAAAAGAGCCTCTTGTCCATAAGCTTAAGGTCAGGGGAAATGACAGGAGTAAAGCCCATAAGGGAGAGGATGTCTCTTTCCAGGTCAACGCCGGGGGCGATTTCAATAAGGGTGACCCCTTCCTCTCTCAGGGCGAAGACCGCCCGCTCAGTAATGTAGAGAACCTTCTGACGGCCCTTTTCCAGGGAGTTTTCACCGGAGAAGGTAATGTGATCAACTCGGTCAACGAACTTTATGTGGGAGCCGTTTTTCAGGATGCTGAGCCTTCCGTCCTCTATTTTCATGCGGTTTTCCCTGCCGGCTGTAAAGGTGCCCATGAAGCAGATGTTCTTGGCTCCCTGGGTTATGTTTATAAAGCCTCCGGGTCCCGGAACCTTTCCGGCGAACCTGGAAACGTTAACGTTTCCGGAGGAGTCTATTTCCGCGGAGCCGAGGCAGGCAAAGTCGATGCCGCCTCCGTCGTAGAAATCGAACATGTCCGGCTGCTTTAAAATGGCGTCGGGATTGTAAGCGGCTCCCGTGGCGATGCCGGGGGCGGGAACTCCTCCCATGACTCCCGACTCTATACTGGCTGAAACTCTGTGAATGAGTCCCTCCTCGTTGAGGACATTTGAAACGTTCATAGGCAGGCCTATTCCCAGATTTATAAAGGCGTCCTCGTGAAACTCAAGGATGCCGCGGCGGCATATTACCTTCTCAGGGGTAAGAGGCAGGCTCTTTATTTCCTTGAGATGAACCTTTTCGTCGCCGCACCAGGAGTTTACAGGGCAGGGCAGATCCTTTATAAAATGCTGTCCCGTGTTGCCGGGGGAGCCGGGAACAACATAGTCCACAAGGGTGGAGGGAACCGTAACCATCTGAGGATGTATAGTTCCGTTTTCAACGATTTCGTCTACCTGAACCATTACTATTCCCCCGGAGTTTCTGGCGGCTGTGGCCATTTCCAGCTGTTCAAGATGCATAGCCTCCTTTTCCAGGGAAATATTTCCCTTTCTGTCGGCCTTGGTGCCCTTTATTATGGCTACGTCAATGGGAAAGGCAGGGTAGAAGAGACACTGGGAATCGCCCAGAGATATAAGGCGCACAGGCGTATCGCCGCAGGCTTTGGCGGCGTCGTTTATGCGGCCTCCGTCAACTCTGGGATCAACAAAGGTTTTCATGCCCACCTCGGTGAAGACTCCCGGCTTTCCCGAGGCGATGGCCCTCATCATGTGGGAAAGCACTCCCTGGGGAATCATGAAGCAGGCAAAGGCATTGTCCATGACAAGAGGGTAGATTCTGTTGGCGAGACTCAGGTTGCTGCAGAGAAAGCGGCTCATAAGGCCCCTGTGGGCAAAGTGATTTATGCCCCGTCCCTCCCCGTCTCCGCCTATGCCGGCTACGTTGACAACGTTGAGGGAACGAGGATGTCCCTCCCTTATGAACCTTTCTTCAATTTCTCCCATAATGTCGTCGGCCAGGCAGAAGCTTATAAAAGCGTCAATGGCTACGGTGGAGCCGTCTTTTATTATACCCGCGGCCTCTTTGGCGTATATAAATTTAACAGTCATGTTTTTCCTTTCGGTTTATCGGTTTTTAAATACTACATTCTTTTTTCCGGCTATAAAGGCGCCCATGCCGGTCTTCTGGTCCTCTGTGTCGAAGAGGGCGCTGAAGAGGCGGCGTTCAAGAAGGCAGCCGTCTTCAATTTTGGTGTTTCTTGCGGCGTTTACGGCTTTTTTCGCGGCTCTTACGGCCAGCTGTCCGTTTTTTTCTATTTCCCCGGCAATGGAAAAAGCCTTTTCAAGAAGCCTTTCTCCGGGGACCACGTGGCTCACAAGGCCGAGAGAAAGGGCGCGGCCTGCGTCTATGGAGGAGGCGGTGAATATCAGCTCCCTGGCGGCTGATTCTCCTATGAGCCTTGGAAGCCGCTGGGTTCCTCCCGCTCCGCATATTACCCCAAGGCCTGTCTCGGGCAGGCCCATGACAGCATTCTCAGAGGCTATTCTTATGTCGCAGGCCATGGCCAGCTCAAGTCCGCCTCCGAAGGCGTAGCCGTTTATGGCGGCGATAACGGGAATTTCCATGGTTTCGATTTTCATGTTAAGGCCGCTTCCCAGAGAGGACCAGTCGAAAATCTCACGGCTGTTTTTGCCGTACATTTCCTTTATATCGGCGCCTGATATAAAGGCTTTGCCGGAGCCGGTAATTATAAGGGTATAAATATCACTGTCATTGAGAACCTCATCAAGGGCCCCGGAAACAGAGCTCATAAATTCCTCGCAGAGGGCGTTTAGGGAAGAGGGCCTGTTGAGGGTCATAAGGGCCGTATGGCCTTTTTTTTCAATAATAACATCTGTCATGGGCGTCTCCTTATCCGAATATCATACACAGCGGCAGAGCCACCAGGAAGGTGGCGGCTATGGGAACCACAAGGCAGGTTACGAAATTGTATTTATAGGACAGCTTGTGGGTGGTATTGCATATGGCGAACACAGACACTATGGAGCCGTTCCACGGAAGAGAGTCCAGACCTCCCGAGCCGTCGGCGCAGAGCCTGTGAATATACTCAAGATTATACCCCTGAGCTCCGTATTCCATGAAGGTGTCGCCGAGGGTTTCGTACATAAGGGCTATGCCTCCCGAGGCGGAGCCCAGAAGGCCGGCGAATATGTTCGCTCCCACTGCGGCTACAATATAAGGGTTGGCGTCAGAGGCCATGAGAACATCTGTGGCGTAGTGGTAAAAAGGAGTCTGGTTTACCACAGAGCCGAAGCCTACTATTACGGCGGTGTTTATTATTACCGTAACAGAGGAAAGGGCAGCCGAGTTAAACATGTTAAGAAGCTCTCCGGCTCTGGGAAGGTGCTTCCAGAAAAGCACAAGGGCCAGAAGTATGCCTATAAGAAGGCATACGATAATATCAAGGCTTGTAACATTGAATATTATAAGAACAGCGGCGATGGGAAGGATGGATACCAGACCGCCGGGCGCGTCGGACTCCTCCTCTACCCGCTTTACATTTTCAGGCCACTGAAAGTGCTCCCCCCGAAGGCGGGCCTTTTTAGCCGAGTAATTCATAAAAATAACTATGGATACGGCCATTACAGCGGCTCCCGAAAGGCCGGGAAGAAGACCGGCGTATGAAGGGGTGCCCAGATATTCCATGGAAACTATGTTTGGTATCTGAGGCGTAAAGGGGCCTGTCATGGCAAAGGTCCACATACCGCCGCAGACTATGCCGGGAAGAAGGTATGTGGGAAGGTCTGCCTCTTCAAAGAGCTTGAGAGCTATAGGGTATACAGCGAATATGATGACAAAGCTGTTTATGCCGCCGTAGCTTAAAATGGCGGCGGAGATCATACAGGCCAGCATACAGTTTCTGGCTCCGAATTTCTTTGATATCATAAAGCCGATTTTAGCCGCCGCTCCGGAATCCTGGTAGATGTTGCCGAAAATGCTCCCTAAAAGGAATATAAAGAAGTAGGAGAGAAAGAAGCCGGTTACTCCGGACATATAGGTCTCGGTAACTCCTTTAAAGAGGGAGATGCCGCTGGTAAGGCAGACAAACAGAGCGGCCAGAGGGCCGATCAGAATAGGTGAAACACGCTTGAAGATTAAAAAGGCCATGGCGGCCAGAGCCACTATGACGCCTGCTCCTGAAACAATTATCGAAATATCCATTTTACAGTCACTCATCCTTAAAACATAATAATTACAACCGCAGAATATTATACCACAAATCAGAGCCATGAAGAGATAAAATAACCATAATCCGCCGGCAAAAAATAAATTTGTGGAAAATGAAAGAATTTTCACTCAAACGACACTTAAAAAATCTGGATATAACAGGGCAAAAATAGTAAAATATAACTACAGAGACGGAAAGGAGAAGGGGCAGAGGCCGCCTGAATTTAAAATGTCTTTTGTTATCTTTGATAAAGTCGGAAAAATATACAAAACCGGAGATGTGGAGGTACAGGCTCTCCGGAACGTCAGCTTTGAAATAGAAAAGGGTGAGATATGCGTGGTTGTAGGCCAGTCGGGAGCCGGAAAAACGACGCTTCTCAACATCCTGGGAGGAATGGATACTCTCACCTCGGGAAGAGTTCTTCTTGACGGAAAGGACATATCCTCACTTTCGGAAAAGCAGCTTGCCAGCTACAGAAGATTCAGCATAGGCTTTGTTTTTCAGTTTTATAATCTCATACCCAATCTTACGGCTCTTGAAAACGTGGAAATAGCCTCCCAGCTTTCGAAGAATCCTCTTGACAGCAGACAGGTAATGGAGGAGGTGGGACTTAAGGATAGAATGGACAATTTTCCGGCTCAGCTTTCGGGAGGCGAGCAGCAGAGAGTGGCCATAGCCAGAGCCCTGGCAAAAAACCCCAAGCTTCTTTTGTGTGACGAGCCTACGGGAGCCCTGGATTACGAAACAGGGAAGGCGATACTCAAGCTTCTGCAGGACACCTGCAGAAAAAGCGGCATGACCATAGTTATAATAACTCATAACTCGGCTCTTACAGCCATGGCGGACAGAGTCGTAAGAATAAAGAACGGCACCATAGATTCAGTAGCCATAAACGAAAACCCTGAGCCTATAGAAGATATAGAGTGGTAGCAGAGGCGAGGATAAATGACAGGAAGGACGACCTACAACAAAAATATAAGGCGGACAATAATGGGAAGCATGGGAAGATATATAGCCATACTTGCCATTATTGCTCTTGGCGTGGGCTTTTTCGCGGGAGTGAAAAACACCAGAAGCGCCATGCTGGCCACGTGCAATAAGTATGTGTCTGATTACAATATGTACAACTACAGGCTCTTATCCACCTACGGATTTACGGAGGAAGACCAGGAAGCCTTCAGTCAGCTGGAGTCCGTCAAGAGGGCGGCAGGCTCCATATCGGCGGATTTCTTTTCGGTTGACGACAGTGATAACTCTCTTACCATAAGAGCTCACGCCATCACCGAAGGAATAAACGATCTCGATATAGTGGCCGGGCGAATGCCTGAGGCCGACAACGAGGCTCTGGGCGACAGTCTGATATACAGTGAGGATGATATAGGAAAGACAATAAAAGTTTCCGATGAAAACGATGAGACCGCCAGGGACTCTCTGACATACGATGAATATACTCTGGTGGGTATAATGGAATCTCCCTACTATATGATGAAGGAGGAAAGGGGAACCACCTCCATCGGCGACGGAAAGGTGGACGGCTACATATATATGCCCAGAGGCGGCTTTACATCAGAGTATTTTACGGAGATGCTCATAGTCTGTAAGAATCAGGGATATGTGTACAGTGATGAATATAACGATAATATAAAGGCGGCTGAAAAGGAAATAACCGAAACAGCCGAGTCGAGAGGAGAGGAAAGATACCGGGAGATTGTGTCCCAGGCTCAGGAGGAGATAGACTCCGCCAGAAACCGGCTGGAGGAGGGAAGGCAGCAGCTTGAATCGGAAAAAAACAGCGCATACGCCCGGCTTTCAGAGTCAAAGAATACTCTTGACTCCAGGAGCCGGCAGCTTGAGGAAAGCAGAGAGCAGCTGGCCTCCCAGAAATCGCAGCTTACACAGCAGAAAAGCCAGGTACAGTCGGGAATAAGCCAGGCCCGGGCGGCTCTGGCCGCCGCAGAAGGCGCCGGAGACGAAGAGCTGGCGGCTCAGCTGCAGGCTCAGATACAGCAGCTGGAGGCCTCTGTGAGTCAGATAGACGCAGGGCTGGAGCAGATAGCCGCAGGCGAAGGTGAAATAGCCTCGGGAGAGGAGCAGCTGCAGGCAGGGTACAGTCAGTACTATTCGGGCAGGCAGGAAGCCGAGGCCGGCTTTGCCCAGGCGGAGGAAGAGCTTCGGAGCGGAGAAGATGAGCTGACAGCCGCGGAGGAGGAGCTGGCAGAGGTACAGCAGCCGGACATATACGTACAGACGAGAGCTGACAATGAGGGCTATGATTCCTTTGACAGCAACTCTCAGATAGTTGACGGAATAGCGAAAATTTTCCCTGTGTTCTTTTTCCTCATAGCGGCTCTCGTATGCTCCACCACCATGACGAGGATGATAGAGGATGAAAGGACTCAGATAGGCGCCTTCAGGGCTCTGGGATATACAAAGGGAGCCATTATGTTCAAATACATGGTATACTCCGGGTCCGCGGCTGTAATCGGCTGTCTTCTGGGCTTCTTCGCGGGGTCAAAATATTTCCCTGAGTTTATATGGATAGCATACGGTATGATGTTCGGATTCGCCCCTTTGGAATACCATTTTCACTGGCAACTGGCGCTCATATCCCTGGCGGTATCCCTTCTGTGTTCAATAGGCACAACCTATCTGGCCTGCAGGGGACAGCTTAAGGGCAGTCCCGCGGAGATTCTGCGGCCTCACGCGCCTAAATCAGGCAAGAGAATATTTCTTGAGAAGATTCCTTTCATCTGGAGCAGGCTGAAATTCCTTCATAAGGTGTCGGCGAGGAACGTTTTCAGATATAAAAAGAGAATGTTTATGATGATCCTCGGCATAGGAGGCTGTACAGCCCTTGTGCTTACCGGCTTCGGACTGAGAGATTCCGTGGCGGGGATAGCGGACCATCAGTATGAGGAAATAGAAAAATATACCATGGCCGTAGGCTTCTCCGAGGAGATAACGGATCAGAAGCTGGAGGAGCTTACAGCTCAGCTGGGAAATGAAATTAAAAGCATCGCGGTGCTGCAGCAGTCTGCGGTAAACGCTGAGACTGAAGAAGTGAGCCAGTCCTGCAGCCTTATGGTAACAGGAGATGAAAACATTACAAAGGCCGTTTCCTTTAAGGATATGGAGGAAAACAGACTGTCATATCCAAAGGAAGGGGAAGGACTGATTAATAACAAGCTGGCATCTATTCTCGGTGTGGAAAAGGGCGATACAATAACAGTGGAATATGACGATACGAAAACCGTTGAGCTTACCGTATCGGGAGTATATAAGAACTATGTTTCAAACTATATATATATAAGCGACGAGACATATGAAAGGGTAATGGGCAAGGACTATGAGCCGTCGGCTCTCTTCGTGACCCTCAGAGACAGCGCTGATGTTCACCGCGCCTCCGAGGAAATAAACGGCATCGACGGAGTAGCCGCCGTATCGGTAAATCAGGATGTGAGAGCGGGCGTAGACGATATGATGGTAAGCCTTAATTACGTAATAATACTTGTCGTAGGCTGCGCCGGAGCCCTGGCCTTTATAGTGCTCTTTAACCTGGGGAACATAAACATAACTGAAAGAACCAGGGAAATCGCCACCATAAAGGTTCTGGGATTTTATCCGAGGGAAACGGGAGCCTATGTTTTCAGGGAAAACCTGGTGCTGGTGATAATGGGAATAATAGTCGGGATCCCGGCAGGGCTGGCCCTTCATAAATTCGTTATGGCGCAGATAGTGGTGGATATGGTATCCTTTAACGAGGTAATAGAGCCGGCCAGCTACCTGTTTACGGTGCTGGCAGTCATAGGCTTTGACGTAATAGTGGATATAATAATGAGGAGAAAGCTGAGAAGGATAAACATGGCTGAAGCGCTTAAGTCCATAGAGTAAGAGGCGCTTATTTCGCTTAGAAGGAGGAGTTGCTATGCATGAGGTTAAACAGCCGAAAAAACATTTTTTTTACTACGGAGGAATAGTGCTGCTGCTGCTGGTTCTCTTTAATTTTCTGGCAATCCCGCAGATGAGGGAGAGCCAGATAAAGGATGTTGAATACAGCACCTTTATGAGGGCTACAGAGAACCAGAGGATAGATAAGGTTGATATTCAGGACAATCAGATTCTTTACACTCTTAAAAAGGGAGACGACATATACAGGACAGGAAAGATCGAGGATCCTGAGCTTGTAAATCGTCTTTACAGCTCAGGGGCCGATTTTACAGGGGAGATACAGACAGAGGCCTCGCCGCTTCTGGGGATACTCCTTACATGGGTGCTTCCTATAATAATATTTATCTTTATAGGAAAATATATGAACAAAAAAATCATGGAAAAATCCGGCGGAGCTAATTCCATGATGTTCGGCATGGGAAAGAGCAACGCTAAAATATACGTAAAGTCCTCGGAGGGGATAAAATTTTCCGATGTGGCAGGTGAAGACGAGGCCAAGGAAAACCTGGCCGAAATAGTGGAGTATCTTCATAATCCGGGGAAGTACAGAGAGGTAGGAGCCTCCATGCCAAAGGGAATACTTCTCGTAGGTCCTCCGGGAACGGGAAAAACCATGCTGGCCAAGGCTGTGGCCGGGGAGTCGGATGTTGCATTCTTCTCCATGTCGGGCTCGGAGTTTGTGGAGATGTTTGTGGGAATGGGAGCTTCAAAGGTGAGAGATCTGTTTAAGCAGGCAAAGGAGAAGGCTCCATGTATAGTGTTTATAGACGAGATAGACGCCATAGGGAAAAAGAGAGACGGTCAGATAGGCGGAAACGACGAGAGGGAGCAGACCTTAAACCAGCTCCTTACGGAAATGGACGGCTTTGAGGATAACAGCGGGGTTATAATTCTTGCGGCCACCAACCGTCCGGAATCCCTTGATCCGGCTTTGACGAGACCGGGAAGATTTGACAGGAGAGTACCTGTAGAGCTTCCTGATCTGAAGGGAAGAGAAGAGATACTGAAGGTACACGCCAAAAAGGTAAAAATCTCAAAGAAGATAAACTTCAGGCATATTGCGAGTATGGCGGCGGGGGCTTCCGGAGCGGAGCTTACCAATATAGTCAATGAAGCGGCTCTCAGAGCCGTAAGAGACGGAAGACACTTTGTCACTCAGAACGATCTTGAGGAGAGTATAGAGGTGGTAATCGCCGGATATCAGAAGAAGAACGCCATACTTACAGACGCGGAAAAGCGCATAGTCGCCTACCATGAGATAGGACACGCCATAGTGGCCGCAAGGCAGAGCAATTCGGCTCCCGTTCAGAAGATAACCATAGTGCCGAGAACGTCTGGCGCCTTGGGATATACCATGCAGGTAGACGAAGGAAATCACTATCTTATGAGCAGAGAAGAGTTGGAAAACAAGATAGCGACCTTTACGGGAGGCCGGGCCGCGGAGGAAATAAAATTCGGATCAGTAACAACGGGAGCGGCCAACGATATTGAGCAGGCCACAAAGCTGGCCAGAGCCATGATAACAAGATACGGCATGAACGATGATTTTGATATGGTGGCCATGGAAACGGTGACAAATCAGTATCTGGGAGGAGACGCCTCCTTAAGCTGCTCGGCGGAAACTCAGACACAGATAGATAAATCAGTGGTGGAGCTGGTGAAAAGACAGCATGAGAAGGCTCTGAAAATACTGAAGGAAAACGAAGAAAAGCTGGACAGGCTGGCTGAGTTCCTGTATGAGAAGGAAACCATAACAGGGAAGGAATTTATGGAAATTCTTCTGGAAGGAGAAGAGTAAGACAGCCCGCCTAAACGGCCGGCTGTCCCAGTCTTTTTACGAAATCGGCCATGGCCTCGGATATTTTTATCTGCTGAGGACAGACAGCCTCGCAGCTTCGGCAGCCTATACAGGCGTCGGGACGCTTGTCCTCATCAATGGCGGCCAGAGCCATGGGAGCTATGAAGCCCATCTTTGTGGAGCAGTGCTCGTTGTACAGCTCAAGAAGCCTCGGAATGTCAAGATGCTGAGGACAGTGAGAGGTACAGTAGCGGCAGGCTGTGCACGGAAGGGCTATTTTTTTGATCATATCATCCGCAATATGAGTAAGGGCTTCCATTTCCTCCTTATTGAGAGGCTTTTCCTCTCTGAAGGTTTCAATATTCTCCTTCATCTGCCGGAAATCAGACATTCCAGAGAGGGTGACGGTGACGCCCGGAAGGCTCTGAAGGAATCTGAAGGCCCAGGCAGGCATGGTTTCATCGGCTCTGAGCTTCTTCAGCCTTTCAGCGTACCTTTCATCGAGAGAGGCTAGCTGACCTCCGCGAAGAGGCTCCATAACCCAGACAGGAATATTCCTGCTGTTGAGAATATCCAGCTTATCCTTTGCCTTCTGAAAATCCCAGTCCATGTAGTTGAGCTGGATCTGGCAGAATTCCATTTCATCGCCGTAGGCGGCAAGAAATCTTTCAAGCACCTGACAGCCGCCGTGAAGGGAAAAGCCCAGATGGCGGATCCTGCCGGCTTTTTTCTGCTCCAGCAGGTATTCCATTATGCCGTGGCTTTTGTCCAGATAGGCGTCGATATTCATTTCGCATACATTGTGGAACAGGTAGAAATCAAAGTATTCAACTCCGCATTTTTCCAGCTGCTTTTCAAAGATCGGCTGCACCTTGTCCATATTGGACAGATCGTAGCCGGGAAATTTATCGGCCAGGAAAAAGCTTTCCCTGGGGTATCTGCCAAGAGCCTCTCCCATGACGATTTCCGAGTTTCCCTCGTGATAGCCCCAGGCCGTGTCGTAGTAATTGACGCCGTTTTTCATGGCATAGTCCACCATTTTTTCGGTTTCCTCCTGGTCAATCTGAGAATCCCTGCCGTCCTTTACGGGAAGCCTCATGGCTCCCATTCCCAGAGCGGAGAGCTTTAAGCCTTTAAAATCTTTATATATCATGGTCTTTCCCACCTTTCTTTTTGTTCTGATATAGAGTATAACGCATATGGAAATTAATAGCAAATACCCATGTTAAATATCAGTTAATGCTTTC
>DVMP01000080.1 GCA_018714925.1 Candidatus Allocopromorpha excrementigallinarum | reverse complement strand
GATTGACGGGCAGCCTCACGTGGTTCTCGATTTCCAGCATGTAAAGCCGGGAAAGGGAGCGGCTTTTGTGAGAACCAAGCACAAAAACATACTGACGGGAGCCATAAAGGAGGAATCCTTCAATCCGGACGCCAAGTTCCCGAAGGCGCATATAGAGACAAAGACAATGCAGTATCTCTACAGCGACGGAGAGCTGTACTACTTCATGGATCAGGAGACATACGACCAGATCCCTCTCACAAAGGATCAGGTCGAAGATGCCATGAAGTATCTGAGGGAAAACGATGAGGCCACAATAAAGTTCTACAAGGGAAACGCTTTCCAGGTGGAGGCTCCTAATTTCGTAAACCTGAAGGTTATAGAGACGGAGCCGGGAGTAAAGGGAGATACCGCGACAAATGTCACAAAGGCGGCGACAGTTGAGACAGGCGCGGTAATACACGTTCCTATTTTCATCGAAGAGGGTGAAGTGATACAGATAGACACAAGAACCGGAGAATATCTGGGAAGAGCCAAGGAATA
Organism: Candidatus Allocopromorpha excrementigallinarum; assembly: GCA_018714925.1. Lineage (GTDB taxonomy): Bacteria > Bacillota > Clostridia > Peptostreptococcales > Anaerovoracaceae > Lentihominibacter > Lentihominibacter excrementigallinarum. The sequence continues at coordinate 16,084 of DVMP01000080.1, read as the reverse complement.
ACTCTTCTTGTTAAAAAGGGGCGTATATCGTCCCCTTTTTAAAATGGAAAAAATCAGAGAGGTAGCAAATGACCAAGTTACTGGGAAGCAAAATAAAAATAATAGTCATAGCCGCCGCGGCGCTGGTGGTGATAATAACCGGCCTTTCCCTTGTTTATCTCAACGGACTGGGAGCCGCCGACGAATCAGACGACACAACCGTTTCAGTAAGCATTCCTTCGGGAAGCGGCGCGTCGGCCATAGTGGATATTCTGGATTCCGAAGGCCTTGTTAAAAACGGAACCTGCGCCAAAATACACGCCCGTATAGGAGGATACGATTCCCTTCAGGCCAACACCTACATTTTCAACAGAACAATGACTCTGCCGGAAATGATGGAGGCTATAAACACAGGTGATTTTAATTACGTGTCAAAGGAAAGATTCACCGTAATAGAAGGAGCCACTGTAAATATGGCCGCCGAATCCATGGCGGAGGACCTGCCTTTTACGGCTGAGGAGCTTCTGGCCAAATGGAATGATACGGGATACGTCGGCTCTCTCATAGATAAATACTGGTTCCTCACAGACGAGGTGCTGGCTGAGGGTATAATATGTCCTCTGGAGGGATATCTGTATCCTGAGACGTATTTCGTCACAGAGGAGAATCCTACCATAGAGGCGGTGACGGAAATGATGCTGGACAAGACAGATGAAGAGCTTTCAAAGATAAGAGACGATATAGAGGACATGGATATGACGGTGCACGAGTTCCTGACACTTTCCTCTGTAGTGGAAAACGAGTCTCTCTTTGAGGAGGACAGACCTAAAATCGCGGGAGTATTTATCAACAGGCTTGAGCAGAATATGCCTCTCCAGAGCGACATAACGGTTCTCTATCCTCTGGGAGAAAGACGGGTTCAGGTAACCTATGATGATCTTGAGGTTGACTCGCCCTACAACACTTATCTTCATCAGGGACTTCCCGTGGGACCTGTCTGCGCTGTTCCCGCCCGGACTATGGAGGATGTCATAGATTATGAGGAAAGCGATTATCTTTACTTTTTCGCTACAGAGGATGGAAAGGTAATATATTCCAGAACAGCGGAGGAGCACGAAAAAACAGTAGAGGAGAACAGATGGTACTGATATGAATATTACCAACAACATAGTTACGGCTTATATAGACACTCTTTACCGATGTGACAATGAAAATCTCAAAAGGCTCAGGGAATTCGCCGAGGAAAAGAGAATACCTGTTATTTTAAAGGATTCCGAAAGCCTTATAGTCAATCTTCTGAGAATAAAGAAGCCTGAAAGGCTCCTGGAGATAGGCGCCGCCATAGGGTATTCATCCTGCTGCTTTGCCGACAGCTGCGGCTGTATGGTGACAACGGTGGAGTCAGACGAGGAGTATTACAAGGCGGCAAAAAACAACATAGAATCTCTGGGCTTTTCCGGACAGGTGGATATTCTTCTGGGAGACGCCAGAGAGGTTCTTAAAAATATTGAAATTCCCGAAGGAGGGATTTTTGACGCTGTTTTTATCGACGCGGCAAAGAGTCATTACAGGGAATTCTGGGATCTGGCTGTTCCTCTGTGCAGAGACGACGCGGTTATAATATGCGACAATGTGCTCATGAAGGCGATGACGGCCTCAGATGATTACGATCCGAAAAAAAGATACAAAACCAGCATAAGAAAGATGAGAGATTTTGTAAACTATATAACCCGTCTGGATTACGCGGACACCTGTGTGCTGCCGGTGGGAGACGGTATATCCGTAAGCGTCATAGGAAGCGGAGGCACTTCAGATGAGAGGTAGAAAGATGGAGCTGCTGGCTCCGGCGGGAGATCTTGAAAAGCTTAAAATCGCCGCTGATTACGGAGCCGACGCGGTCTACTTCGGAGGAGAGCTGTTCAGCCTGCGGGCAGGGGCGGGGAACCTTACTGTGGAGGAAATAGAAGAAGCCGTGGAATACCTTCATCTGAAGGGCGCCAAAGGCTACATGACAGTCAACATATTCGCCCATAATGAGGACATAGAGCCTCTCAGAAAATATCTTGATAGAATAAAGGATATTCCCATAGACGCCTTTATAGTATCGGATCCCGGGGTAGTGCTTCTCATAAAGGAGATCATTCCCGATGCCGAGCTTCACCTTTCCACTCAGGCCAATATGACAAATTACGTTACGGCGGAGTTCTGGAGAAGACAGGGAGTAAAGAGGCTGGTTCTGGCCAGGGAGCTTACTCTTGAGGAAATAAGGGAAATACGGGAGAGAATTCCCGAGGATATGGAGCTGGAGGCATTTGCCCACGGCGCCATGTGCATATCCTATTCGGGCAGATGCCTTCTAAGTAATTTCATGATAGGAAGAGACGCCAACAGAGGCCAGTGCGCTCATCCCTGCAGATGGAAGTACAGGCTTGTGGAGGAGCAGAGACCGGGAGAATACTACCCTGTGGAGGAGGATGAGCGGGGAACCTATATAATGAACTCAAAGGATCTGTGTATGCTGGAGCATATTCCAGAGATGGCGGCAGCTGGAATTTCCTCGGCAAAAATCGAAGGCAGGATGAAAAGCGTTTTTTACGTGGCGACAGTAGTGAGCGCCTACAGAAAAGCCATAGATGCCTTCTGCGGAGACGGGGAGGCTTATTCCTTCGATCCGGAGTGGATGAAGGAGCTGTGCAAGGCCAGCAGGCGGGAGTTTACAACAGGCTTTTACTTCCGCAGACCTACGGAGGAGGATCAGAACTATCAGACCAGCGCCTATATAAGAGATTACAGCTTTATAGGAATTGTGAAGAGCTATGATCCTGAGACCTCAATGGCTGTGGTTGAACAGCGCAACAAAATGTCCGTGGGAGAGGAAATAGAAGTGTTCGGACCGGGAAGAGACTTTTTTTCTCAGAAGCTGGAGGTGCTTCTCGATGAAGAGGATCTGCCTATAGAATCAGCGCCTCATCCTCAGCAGACGGTAAAAATAAAGATGGCTCAGCCCGTAGGAGAGAATTTCATCTTAAGAAAAAAGAAAAATTAAGGACATACGCTTTACAAACACAGTATGTTGGAATAAAATAACTATAAATATCTATATGTATGAAAGGAGAAAGAAATGTCATCTGACAGCGGCCCCTTGTGGTCACAATTAATTTTACTGGTAGTGCTTATTGCGGTGAACGCTTATTTCGCCGCCGCGGAGATTGCCATGGTCTCCGCCAACAAAAACAGGATAAAGACTCTCGCCGGAGAGGGCAACAAGAAGGCAATAGCCCTGGATAAGCTTTTAGACGAGCCCAACAAGTTCCTTTCGGCCATACAGGTAATAATAACCCTGGCAGGCTTTTGGAACAGCGCCGAGGCAGCTGTAAGCCTTTCGGGCTATGTGAGCGATGCTTTTCATCTCTCACAGTTCGATTACGGAGAAAGAATATCCGTATTTATCGTTACGGTGCTGCTTTCCTTCTTTACTCTCGTCCTTGGTGAGCTGGTGCCTAAGCGAATAGCCATGATACATGCCGACGGCATGGCCCTGGCTGTGGTAAAGCCCATACTTGTAATCTCAAAGGTTCTGAAGCCTTTCCTCTGGCTCATATCGGTATCCGTCACCATTGTGCTCAAGCTGTGCAGACAGAAAACCGATGTGGTGGATTCGGAGTATTCCGAGGAGGACGTTGTGTCCATGCTGGAGGCGGGAAGAGCCAGCGGTGAGCTTAAGGAAGCGGGAAAGAAGATGATCACCAGCATATTCGCCTTTGATGATCTTCTGGCCTACGAGGTAATGACTCCCCGTACAGACGTGTTTACCATAGATGTAAACGCCCCTACTGAGGAATATATTGACGAGCTCATGGAGCTCAGGTATTCGAGAATACCTGTGTATGAAGATGACAGTGACAACATAATAGGGATACTCCACATAAAGGACTATCTCATAAAGGCCAGGGAGGAAGGCTTTGACAACGTAGACATACGTCCGATACTGAGAAAGCCTTACTTTGTACCTGAAACCAAGAACATAGACGATCTTTTCTATGATCTTCAGACAAAGAGACAGCATATAGCCATCCTCATAGACGAGTACGGCGGCTTTTCCGGCATAGTTACCATGGAGGACATAATCGAGGAGGTTATGGGAGATATAGACGATGAGTACGATGATGAGGATCCTGTAATACAGAAGGTGGGAGAAAACACCTACATTATGGATGGAAGCATGGATCTCGACGACATAGACGAGGAGCTGGGAATAAACCTTGAGTCTGAAAACAGCGAGACCATAGGCGGCCTTATAATCGACATACTGGGAGAGATCCCGGAGGAAAGCGACGCGGGACGCGAGGTAAGATTTGAGAATTACCTTTTCCGCATAGATTCTGTAAAGGACAGAAGAATAGAGCAGATAACCATGGAAATACTGCCTGCTGAGGAGGCTTCAGATGAAGATGAATCACGGCAGGAGGAAAAGGAACAATAAAAACGGCAGGCCCTGAGACAGTGTAAAATGCTCTCAGGGCCTTTTGCCTGCAGGTTTATTTACGGCTTTTCGTATATATAGTTGATTATTGGCAGATGCTGTTGTAAAATATGATAATGGTGAAAATCAGGGACGGGGTATCAGCCCCGGCCTGATATATTATGGCAGAAAAAACTGGAAATGCAAAGGGTTGACAGATGAAGGACCTGGACAGAGAAGGCTCCGTTCTTCTGCCTGACGGATCCCTCATGCCCAAGCTGGGACAGGGAACGTGGCAGATGGGAGAGGATGATCTTAAAATCGAAAAGGAAACCGAGGGGCTCAGACACGGCATAGATCTGGGAATAAGGATGATAGACACGGCTGAGATGTATGCCGACGGCAAGGCGGAGAATATTGTGGGAAGGGCGATTTCAGGGCTTCGGCGCGACAGCCTGTTTCTGGTAAGCAAGGTATATCCTCATAACGCCGACCGTCATCACATATACAGCAGCCTTGAGCGGAGCCTTAAGCTTATGGAAACAGATTATCTGGACATGTATCTTCTCCACTGGAGGGGAGGAGCTGATCTTTCCGAGACGGTCTACTGCATGGAGGATCTGAAAAGCAGGGGCCTTATAAGAAGATGGGGAGTCTCCAATTTCGATGTGGATGATATGGAGGATCTCTGGAAGGTGCCTGACGGAAGAAAATGCTCTGTGAACCAGGTGCTGTATAATCTGGGGTCGCGGGGAATAGAGTACGATCTCATCCCGTGGCAGAGGGAAAAAGGGATTCCCTTTATGGCATACGGTCCCGTAGGTCAGGCGGGAGACCTTGTTACTCAGGACGGCGTATCAAAGGCGGAGCTTATGACAGACGAAAATGTCGTCAAAGCAGCGGAAAAGCACGGCGTTTCAGTGGTGCAGCTGCTTCTGGCATTTGTAATGAGATTTGAGGATATGGCCGCAATACCCAAGGCGGTCGGCTTTAATCATATAGAAGAAAACGCGGCGGCGGCCGGCATTAACCTTACAGAGGAGGATATTGAGCTTCTTTCTCAATCCTTTCCGGCGCCTGAAACAAAGATACCTATGGAAAAGTACTGAAAGGGGAGACGACATAATGCTTACAGACAGACTTAAGAGAATGAGAGAAAAGTATTTTAATTCAAGACCTTGTATAACAGCCGAAAGGCTGGTGCTTGCCACGGAGGCATACAAGAAATTCGCGGGGGATGCCGTTCCCATATTCAGAGCGAAGGTTGTGAAATACATAATGGAAAACATGACCACTCTGATTATGGATGACGAGCTTATAGTGGGAACCCCCACCAACAAATACAGGGGAGCAAACCTTCATCCCGAGTTCCAGTCAAGCTCCTGGTACATAAGCGACATAGACGAATTCCCCGTAAGGAAGACGGATCCTTACGACATATCGCCCGAAGACAGGGAAACCATCCTTGAAACTCTCAAATACTGGGAAGGAAAGGCTATAGAGGATATAGCGGAAAGCGTTCTTCCTCATGATATTGAGGAGGCCAGAAGGGAGGATCTCATCTCAGTGGGGCTGAGAAACGGAGTTTCCGGAGAAACCACCTGCGATCACGAAAAGCTCCTCGCAAAGGGCCTTTCCGGTTATATGGATGAGTGCAGGGAAAACATAAGAAACACAGTGAGCGGAAGCCGGGAGGATCAGGAGAAGATAGACTTCTGGCAGGCCTGTATAATACAGTGCGAGGGACTTATAGCCTACGCCGGAAGAATGGCTGAGGAAGCCGAAAGACAGGCGGCCTCCTGCAAGGACCCAAAGAGAAGGGAGGAGCTGCTCACCATAGGGGAAAACTGCCGAAGAGTTCCCGAAAATCCTCCTGAAACCTTTCAGCAGGCTCTTCAGATGGTATGGTTCGCTCACGTTTACTTTCATATTGAGGTATGTACAACTGCCTGCGGATTCGGCAGATTTGACCAGTATATGAGGCCTTATTACGAGAAAGACATAGAAGAAGGCAGAATAACCAGGGAAGAGGCTCTTGAAATGCTGGAATGCTTCTATTTAAAGGCCTGCGAGGTCTATGAGGTGAGAGACAAATGGTACGCTCAGTCCTTTGCGGGATATCCTATGTGGGAGATTCTTGTGGTTGGAGGTCAGACTCCCGACGGAAAGGACGCTACCAATGACCTTTCCTATCTCTGTCTGGAGGCGGCTTCCGATCTGCAGACCACACAGCCTGTGCTGGCTCTCAGAGTATGGGAAGGAACGCCGGAAGCACTTATGAGAAAGGGCGTTGAAATGGTTCAGGCAGGTATGGCGAACCCGGGATTTTTCAACGACGATACGGCTATGAAGATGACCCTTGGAAAGGGCTGCACCATAGAAGAGGCGCGGGACTGGACCATAGTGGGCTGCATACAGCCGGGACCGGGAGGCGGAACTACCGACGGTTCACCGGATGCGGGTTATGTAAACGCCCCTAAGGTGCTTGAGCTGGTGCTTCACAACGGAGTGGATCCGGCTACAGGAAAGCAGCTGGGTCTTAAGACGGGAGATCCGAGAGATTTCAAGAATATAGATGAGCTTACAGAGGCTGTTAAGAAGCAGCTTATTCATTGCTACAGCATGATAAGAACCGGATATAACATGATGCAGCCTTACCATATGCTGAGAACCCCTGTTATATTCGCCTCAATGGTGACAAAGGGTTGTGTGGAAAGCGGAAGATCCGTACAGGAAGGCGGAGCCAAGTACACCACGGCCGGAATGTTCATAACGGGAGCCGCCAATCTCGCGGACTCTCTTGTAGCCATAGAAAAATGCGTATATGAGGACAAGGATGTGACTATGGATCATCTCATAAAGGCCCTCGATAAGAATTTTGAAGGAGAAGAGAGACTGAGACAGCTTCTCATAAACAAGCCGGCGAAGTTCGGAAACGATGACCCGCATGTTGACGGTGTGTACAGGGATATTCTGAAGTACATCTCCGATACAGTGCAGACCTGGCACGATGCCAGAGGCGGCTATTATTCCTTCAGCAATCTTTCACAGACAGTAAATGTTTCCCACGGAGCGGCCTGCGGAGCCACTCCGGATGGAAGACTGGCGGGAGAGGCCTTCTGCGACAACGCTTCGCCTATGATGGGAAGAGATGTTAAGGGTCCTACGGCTACAGTAAAATCCGTGGCCTCCATGGACCAGGCCAATTTCCACGACGGAGCCCTCTTCAACCTGAGATTTGATCCTCAGGGAGTAAAGGGAGAGAAGGGCATACAGAGTATAGAGGCTGTAATAAAAACCTTCTTCAAGCACGGCGGCGAGCATATACAGATAAACGTAGTAGACGACGATACCCTCAGAAAGGCCCAGGAGGATCCTGAGCATCACAAGGGGCTCATGGTAAGAGTCGCCGGATACATGGCCTACTTTACTGAGCTCGACAGGGCGGCGCAGGATTCCATTATTTACAGGACTGCTCATTTTAAGGAGGCCTAGAAGGAAAAGTCATGAAAGAAAAACCTCTCACAGCCCTCATAGGGAGCATACAGAAGTTTTCCACCGAGGATGGCCCCGGTATAAGGACTACTGTATTCCTGAAGGGCTGTCCTTTAAGGTGCCGGTGGTGCCATAATCCTGAGCTGATAGATTTTCGCCGGCAGGTAATAGAAACTCCCGTAAAGTGTATAAAATGCGGATACTGTATTAAGGAATGCCCCCGGGGCGCCGTGTTTGTAAACGACAGGGAAGAGATTTCCATAGACAGGACTCTCTGCGACAGATGCATGAAATGCACCCGGGTATGCTTTGCCGAGGCTTTGAGACCTGTGGCGGAGGAAATGACCCCTGAGGAGGTTCTTCTTCAGGTGGAGCAGGACAGGGACTTTTATGAAATCTCGGGAGGAGGCATGACCATAAGCGGCGGCGAGCTGCTGTCTCATGGAGCTTTCAGCGAGGCGCTGACAGACGGCGCCGCGGAAAGAGGGATAAATGTCTGTCTCGATACCTCGGGCTTTGGAGACGGAGATCTGCTTACGGCTCTCGCCGCCAGGGAAAACGTCACCCATGTGCTCTACGACATGAAGTCCATAGATGATGAGATACATGTAAAGTGCACAGGCCGCAGCAACCGTGTTATCCTGGAAAATCTCAGCAGACTGGCGGCTGACAGAAGGCTCAGGGATAAGCTGCAAATGAGAATGCCTCTCATAAAAGGACTTAACGACAGTAAGGAGCTTATGAAAAAAACGGCTGAGTTTTACAGGGAAAAGGGAATAGCAAGGCTTACGCTGCTTCCCTACCACAGCCTGGGCGTTTCAAAGGAAAGACGCATAGGAGGAAGTCAGGAGACCTTTGAGGCTCCTTCCGACTCATATGTGGAGGATTTAAAGGGATTTTTCAGAAATGAAGCCGGTATGGATGTGGAGATTCTGGGAAAGCTTTCACGGGATTAAGGGAATATTTATCAACTGAAAGGAGAATATTTCAATGAGCAGGGACAGCAGCGACACGCTGAACAGCCGGGAACATCTGCACCGGGGACTTAAGAGAAGACATCTTCAGATGATAGCCATAGGAGGCTCCATCGGTACAGGTCTGTTTCTGGCAATGGGAGGAACTATAAGAGACGCGGGGCCGGGAGGCGCCATGGTAGGCTACGCCATAATGGGTCTGGTGGTCTACTGTATGATGACGGCTTTAGGAGAAATGGCTACCAAATATCCTGTTCCGGGGGCTTTCACAGCCTATGCCAATCGTTTTGTGGACAAGGCATGGGGCTTTACCAACGGATGGGCATACTGGTTCGGATCCTCCATGACAGTTGCCGCGGAGCTGGTGGCGGGAGCTATAATTGTCAAGTACTGGTTTCCGGGGACAAGCTCAACGCTCTGGGCCATGCTTTTCCTGGCGATACTTCTTACCCTTAACCTTTTCAGCGTAAAGGGCTTCGGTGAGGGAGAATTCTGGTTCGCTGGAATAAAGGTGGCCATAACCATAATATTCCTTGTAACGGGAGTTCTCATGATAGTGGGAATACTCAACTCAGGAGAAGACGCGGGCTTTCACAACTGGACCCTTGACGCGGGGGAGGACGGAAAGGCGCCTTTCCTTAACGGTATAGGAGGAATAGTGGGAATCCTTATGGTGGCGGCATTTTCCTTCTCCAATACGGAGCTTGTGGGCCTTTCGGCCGCCGAGTCGGAAAACCCCAAAAGGGATGTGCCCAAGGCAATACACAGCGTGTTCTGGAGGCTGATGATATTCTACATGGGAACCATCTTCGTGGTGGCTACCCTTATACCTTTTACAGAGCCGTCTCTTCTTGACGCTGCCGAGGACAATGTAGCCGCTTCGCCTTTTACTATAATATTCAGAAACGCGGGCTTTGCGGCGGCCGCTTCTCTTATGAACGCGGTCATCCTTACTTCGGTCCTTTCCTGCGGCAACTCTTCCATGTACGCCGCCTCCAGGACCATGCAGCACATGGCTGAGAGCGGAGACGCGCCGAGATTTTTCGCTAAAATAAACAAGAACGGAGTTCCCGTAAGGTCTGTGCTTCTTACAGCCGCCATTGCGGCATCGGCCTTTGTGGCCTCTCTCATAGGAGACGGCGTGGCCTATACTGCCGCCTACTATCTCTGCGGCATAGCCGGAGTTTACAACTGGATAACCATAAGCGTCTCCCAGTACAGATTCAGAAAGGGCTGGAAGGCTCAGGGACATTCCCTTGACGAGCTGGAGTATAAATCCCCTTTCTATCCTTTTGGGTCCTGGTTCTGCATAATAGTGTGCATAGCCGTATGCTTCGGAGCCAACTGGTGGGTATTTACCGACTTTAACTGGTTTGATTTTCTCACCTGCTACGGCATAATACCTATATCCGTAATCATGTTCTTTGTCTATAAGAAAAAGAAGAAGACCGTATGGATAAAATACGAAGACATGGATCTCAGGCCCCCTGAAAATATACAGGAGGCCAGAAAGCACATGTCCGGCATGGAATAAAGTGATAATAAAGAATACAGCCGGTTTTACGGCGATATTTAAAAAGGCTGTCCGTCTCAGGAGGAGCTTCCCGAGGCGGACAGCCTCTTTAAATGCGCTCGGCGGCAATACGGCGCCTCTTATTTAAATGAGCTCGTTTACTACAGAGCAGACATTTTTACTGCCGAAGCCGTGTTCTATGCCATCCTTAAACAGCTTCAGCACAGCGTCTCCGCAAGGAGTCTTTACTCCGTCGGACTTCATTGCACGGAGGATGGTTTCCGTAGCTGTGGCTTCTATGTTGAGAGTACACTCGCTGGCGTCTTCGAAATTCCTGTCATAGTCCTTCAGCTCAGCGGCAAAGGAGCGGAGATTTCCTTCCAGCATTATAGGAAGAATTTCTCTCGTCTGGTCGATAAACTTTTCTACTGGATAGCCGTTTTTAATACAGAAGGCCGACGCTTCGGCGAGCCCTGCAATTGCGGCGAAATGCACCTGGAGAACAGCCAGATCCGTAACGCTGGCTCCGACAATGTTTTCTCCGAGGTACACGGCCTTTCCCAGCGCCTTGAGGGCAGGCTCCGTACTGTCAAAGGCCTGTCTGCTGCCGGCGTAGACAATATATCCCGAAGGCGTTCCTATATCGCCGGGATAAACTTCGATGGCCGCGTCAAGATGGATCATTTTTCTGTCTTCGGCAATGGCGGCCATGTCCTTTACCTCTGAAGGGGATGAGGTCGTGGTGTCCACAAGAATTTTTCCCTCCAGCTTTTCCGCAGGGGCGTTTTTAATTACCGAGGCCGCGATCTGGTGGGTAGGGAGATTCAGAAGAATAAAATCCTCATCCGCGGCTTCCTTTAAAGAAGCGGCGTAGTCGGCGCCTCTTTGAATAAATGCCTCCGCCCGGCTTTTATCGAGATCCACAATAGTAACCTTAAATCCGGCGGTCATGAGAGCGTTAATAAGGGAGCTTCCCATAACTCCGCAGCCGACAACTGTTATTTTTTTCATTTTGTCCTCCTTATACGTTTTAGAAAACAAGTGGCTTTAAATATATTATTGATTTCAATCAGAAATCAAATTATAATATTATCGTACTTATAATTATATATATAATAAATATTAAAGTAAAGAGATAATTTACAGCTTAAGGCGGCGAAACGGCAGGAGGACATCCTATGGAGCAGTTCATCCAGTCCCTTTTAAAGTGGTGGGACGACATATCTATAAATTCGGTAATTATATTCATAATGATGATATTTATGGTTCTGGGAGGAATAGACAAAATAAGGGGAAACAAGCTGGGCTACGGAAGGGAGTTTGAGGAGGGCTTTAAAACCATGGGATCCCTTGTACTGGCAGTGGCCGCGGTTATAGCTGTTGCGCCTTTCTTTTCGGAAATCCTGAGTCCTGTAATAACGCCTGTGGCAAGGGCCATAGGCGCGGACCCTTCCTTTATTGCGGGACTGCTTTTAGGCTCGGACATGGGAGGATATTCTCTGGCCTCCGAAATGGCTAAGGATACTGCCGCGGGAAAATTCAACGGACTCATAACAGCCGGAATAATGGGACCTACAATTACCTTCACCATTCCCTTCGCCTTTTCGGTAATTAATATAAAGGACAGGCCCTTCCTTGCCTGCGGCGTACTTTCAGGGCTGGTTTCGGTTCCTCTGGGCTGCTTTGCGGGAGGTCTTGTTATGAAGCTGGTTTCATACGATATATCCATAAGAGCCCTGATTTTCAATACTCTTCCCGTAGCAGTCATTTCAGCTCTTGTGATTCTCGCTCTGTGGATATTTCCGAAGCAGGCCATAAAGGGCTTCAGCGTTACGGGAACCGCGGTTACAGGTATTATTACCGCTCTTGTAATAGCCGGAGTTTTCCAGCAGGTTACAGGAATAATGCTGCCTGTGCTTAACGTAATGGCGCTGCCTGACGAGACAACAGGTCTTACGGGACTGGAGTCGGGAATTCTTGTATGCGGTGAAATAAGTATCGTATTGGCGGGAGCATTTCCCATGATGAAATGGATTACAGACACCTTCGGAGGCCGTCTTGAGGGTCTTGGCAGGCGTTTTCAGCTTAACAGAGACGAATGCGCCGGAATGATAGCGTGTCTGGCCAATATAATTCCCATGATTACCGCTCTTGATAAAATGGGGCCCAGGGGAAAGCTTATGAACCTGGCCTTCTGTGTGGGCGGCTTTGCCGTATTCGGAGACTTTCTCGGCTTTACGGCGGGAGTTGATGAGGAAATGATACTTCCAATGATCCTGGGAAAGCTTACGGCGGGAGCCGGAGCTCTTGTAACTGCCAATCTGATGATCCCCCGGCTGCTTGAAAAAATAGAAAGGTGACGCTTCCCATCGGTGACATACGGCTGCTTTTATCAGCAGCTTTTTTTAATGGCTGAAGGTCATATTTTCTTGGACAAGGAATATCCTTATACAAACGGAAGAAAAGCGAGGTAGGGATATGGACGAGAACATGAAAAAAATAATAAGAAAGCTTCCCCAGGGGCTGAGGGAAAAAATAGAGGGCCTTCCTCCGGGGATTGCTGACAATCTGGAGGAAATACGAGTTAAGGCAGGCGCCGACAGCCTTATTATAAGCGAGGGAAGGGAGATAAACCTCCATGACAGAGAGGAATCGACTCCAGAGGCGCTGGAGGAAATATTAAACAGACTTCTCGATTACTCCTATTACGCCTATGAGGAGGAGCTTTCAAAGGGATATATAACCATAGAAGGAGGTCATCGCGTAGGTATATGCGGCAGGGTAAGCCTGAAGGAGGACAAGGTGTGTCTTATAAAGGAGGTCTCATCTCTCAACATCAGAAGGAGCAGACAGATATTAGGCGCCTCCGATAAAATAATAGGCTCCGTGTGCGGAGGCGGAGTAAGCAACACTCTCATAATATCTCCGCCTAAATGCGGAAAAACCACATTGCTGAGAGATCTTGCCAGAGCGCTCAGCGAAAGGGGATACAGGGTCGGAATATGTGATGAAAGATCGGAAATAGCAGGATGCTTTAACGGAAGAACCACCTATGACCTGGGAAGCAGAACGGATATTCTCGACGGCTGTCCCAAAGGAGAGGGGATAATTATGCTCATAAGGGCCATGTCCCCCGACGTGATAATAACCGATGAAATAGGGAAAAGCGAGGACGCCTGCGCCATTGAGGAGGCATTGTGCGCCGGCGTAAAAATCATAACCACAATACACGGAAACAGCTTTGAGGATGTGGCCTCCTCAGCTGTGGGCGGCCTTATAAAAAATCATATATTTGAAACCCTTATATTTCTTACAGCCACTCCTTCCACGGGAACCGTAAGGAAAATAATGAAGCTTTCGGGGATGAGAAGAGGAGGAAAAGGATGCTGAAGGCGGCGGGATGTATTCTGATTTTTATAGGCTGCTGTACGGCGGGATTTATAAAGGCAGCCTCCTACAGGGACAGAAGGGCAGAGCTTGAAAGCGTCCTTGAGCTTGTGAGAATTCTCAATATGGAAATATGCTACAGAAAGGACTCCCTGAAAAAAATCTTTGAAAGAATTTCCTCGGAAAAGGACTGCTGGTTTTCCTCTCATCTGGCGGAATGCGGAAGACAGCTGGAAAACCAGCTGTCTCTCAGCGAGGCCTGGAGCATAAGCCTGGATAAAACAAAGGAGTTTTGTCCTCTTCTTGAAAAGGACAAGGAGATTTTAAGGGATATTTCAATGGGACTGGGCAGAAGCGACACGGGAGGTCAGAAAAAAATATTCGAGGCAGCCCTCCTTCGCCTTGAAAGGAACAGAGCGGAGGCAGGGGAACAGGAAGCAAGACAAGGAAAGATGTACAAGGGCCTGGGAATCGCCGCCGGAGCGGCAGCAGCGATAATTTTAATCTGAGGTGACTTGGGATGGATATAGATATTATTTTTAAAATAGCGGCCATAGGCATAGCTGTGGCGCTGCTCAATCAGATACTTGTTAAAGCCGGAAGGGAGGAGCAGGCCATGCTTACCACTCTGGCGGGAGTTATTATCGTCCTTATGCTGATTATTCAGATGATAAGCGAGTTTTTCGATACGGTCATGGCCTTTCTTCAGTTCTAGGAGCTATCATGGAAATTCTTAAAATAACAGCCATAGCTCTTACGGGAGTAATGACGGCGGCTCTTATGAAGAGCGTCAATAAGGATATATCCGTTTACATAGTCTTCGCCACTGTTATTATAATATTCGTTTCGGTAGCCGGCAGACTGGCGGATATATTCGGATTTCTTGAGACAATATATGACAGCGTGGCCTACGGAAGGACTTTTTTCCCAGTAATAATCAAGGTGCTGGCAGTAGCCTATGTGACGGATTTTACGGCGCAGCTGTGCAGGGACGCGGGAGAGGGAGCCATAGGCTCAAAAGTGGAGCTGGCCGGAAAGGTTATAATTTTTTACCTTTCAATGCCTGTTCTTACAGCTATTCTCGAGCTTATAGGCACGCTCATCCCTTAGAAAGGAAAAATCATGGATTACGAGGAAATAATAGACGCGCAGCTTGAAGAGCTTGATTTAAGCGAGCTTGAAAGCATAATGAATGAAGCCGCGGATGAAGGAGGAGTATTTCCCGCGATAACCGTAGATGAAATAGTGAAGGATCTTCTTCAGGGCCGGCCTATGCTGGACTCTGAAGATATCCTGGATAATCTGCTGAGCCTTTTCCTTACGGAAATAAGGACGGCTGTTATTCTCGGGTGTGAAATACTGGCGGTATGTGTGATAACAGGCCTGCTTTCCAATTTTTCCCAAACCTTCGGAAAGAAAACCGTCTCCTCTCTGGGAACAGTTATATGCGGCTGTGTTATAACGGCTCTGTGTATGGGAAGCTTCCATCAGACCTACAGCTACTGTCAGGACTCCATGAACACCATGACGTCGGTTATGGAGATACTTCTGCCGGTAATGATCCCTCTTCTCATATTCATGGGAGGCATTTCATCGGGAGGCGTTTTAAATCCCGTAATTATAAGCGCTGTTACAGGCTTTAACTTTATAATGCAGCACATAGTTCTTCCTCTGGTTTTTCTGTCGGCTGTTTTCGTGCTTATAAACAGCATTACCGAAAAGGATTACGTTAAAAAGCTTTCGCTTCTTCTCAGGAGAGGGGCAGTGTTCATTACGGGGCTTTCTGTCACTGTTTTTTCGGGAATAACGGCCATACAGGGAGTGGTGACAAAGTCTGCCGACGGCATCCTCATAAACACGGCCAGGTTTTCCCTGGATAATTTCATACCCATGGTGGGAGGCTTTGCCGCCGATTCGCTGGATATGGTTATAAGCTGTGTGGGGCTTATTAAAAACGCTGTGGGGCTTATGGGCATAATCATAATAATTTCTCTTCTGATAATTCCCGTAGCCAAGATACTTGCCATAGCTCTCATATACAAGCTTACCGCCGTGGCCGCAGAACCTGTTTCCTCAGGAAACATTTCAGACAGTCTCAGCGAGATAGGAGCCGCCGCGGTGACCATGACAGTGGTTCTGGCAATGGGAGCCCTGATGTTTCTCATATTTATAACAGTGATAATGGGAATGGGAGGAGGCCTATGGAAATAATAAGGGACTGGGTGCGAAGCCTTTTTATAATAATACTTGTAATAACCTTTATGGAGTTTCTTC
>DVMP01000079.1 GCA_018714925.1 Candidatus Allocopromorpha excrementigallinarum | reverse complement strand
AGAAGGAGTCAAATTAGAGCTTCGTGCAATGTTCACGGCAAAAGATATCAGGGCAGCGAGGCTGATAAAGAATGAACTGGTAAAGGATTATCATGATGTAGCTGAAGAGGCAATGCAAATACTGGAGGAGGGATTTGAAGACGCGATGACAGTCATGTGCTTACCCGAATATATCAGAATAGTACTTAGGACAACGAATATACTGGAGAGGCTGAACAGAGAATTAAAAAGAAGAGCTGATGTGATACAGATATTTCCCAATAAGGATTCATTATTAAGGCTGATGGGAGCTGTGACTATGGAGTATAGCGATGATCAGATAAAGATGCAGAGAATCTTTACAGTGGAAAAGCTCAGAGAAATAGAAAATGCAATATATCTTGAATTCAGCAATATCGCAATGAAACAGAACAAAAGGATGTCTGCCGCATAAGCAAACATCTCAAACCGGTAGTTACTATACAGATTACTTTTTACACACAATTTTGGATTTGACCCGTTCGCCATGGCAGCAGACACGACATATGGTATAGCCCAATAACCGGAAAGCAGTTCCCCGTGCCCCGGCACAAGACCGAGGTCAAAATTGACACAGTAAAGAGTATTATGAGGGACGCAGGGATTGAATAAATCCCCTGCCCTTCCTCAACAGAAAGGAGATTTAATATGAGATACGCATATCCTGCGGTATTTACACCAGAAACAGACGGCGGGTTCTCCGTAAATTTTCCTGACCTTGAAGGCTGCTATACTTGCGGAGATGACATGCCTGACGCTCTTATGATGGCAGAAGACGTCCTTGTACTGGTTCTTTACGAATATGAATCAGAAGGAAAAGTCATACCGACGCCGTCCAAAGCCGATGGATTTGATTTGTCCGATGGCGAATTTGTAAATTATGTCCCATGCGATACTATGGAGTACAGAAAGCGATTCAACAATAAGGCTGTGAAAAAGACCCTCACCATTCCTGAATGGCTCAATGAGGCAGCCCAAGAAAGCAATGTGAATTTCTCGCTGGTGCTCCAGGAGGCACTAAAGGAGAAGCTGGAATATCGTAGCAAGTCTAAAACAAAAGCCCCCATCGCTGGGAGCTAATGCAAAGTATACGGGTTCTAAAAAATATGTTGGGGTGGCTCGCAGATAGAGTCCAAAAGACGTGCTTTTTACCATATATTTGCAAAAGGAGACTTCCTCAAAAAAATCAAAAACCCCTCACCTGCCTGTTTTCAAGCGTTTTGAGAGGTTTCCTCGTTGGTGGAGAATACGGGGCTCGAACCCGTGACCTCATGACTGCCAGTCATGCGCGCTCCCAGCTGCGCTAATCCCCCTTGTGGAGCCACTGGCCGGGATCGAACCGGCCACCTGCACGTTACGAATGTGCTGCTCTGCCAGATGAGCTACAGTGGCTCAGCGTTACCAGACGCCAGTGATATTAAAAAACGTACAATGTTATTTTACTATGGCTCGCCCCTCCCGTCAAGGAAGATTTAACCTGAAAATCAATAAAACCTTAAGTATTTATTACATATTACATGCGCAGGTTATACAGAAACAAATCCGCATCCTTCAAAGGCGGTGTCAAACATACATATGCTTCTGTAACCGCAGTAGGTGCAGGAGGTTCTGTAGCTCCCATCCATATTCTTTCTTTTTTCACGCTTAGGCTCTATGGCTATATCTCCCTCCACTATACGGGCGCATATATTTTTAACCTGTATATCCATCTGTCTGTAAAGCTCCGCGAATTCCTCCCTGGAAAAAAGATATCCTCCGGCGGAGGAGAGATAGCCTCCGTCTTTTTTGCTTCTCTTTACGGGAATTACCTGGGAAACGTCTTCAAAGCTGTCATCCATGGCTTCTATAAGAGCGGGGTCGTCCAGAAGCACTCCTTCCAGCCTGTAGGACTCTTCAAGACGTTTTCTGAGGCCTTCCTCCCCCTGCCCCACAGCCTTCTTATCGGCGTCAGTGTCAATATCCTTTATTTTAAAGTAAAAGACTCCCGCCGGCTCGGGCCTTTCCTCTCCGGCAGCTCCTTCAAGGGCGGCCTTCATATATATCATAAGCTGAAGCTTATAGCCTTCCCGGAAATATTCGGGATCAATAGTCTCGTTTCCCGTTTTATAATCCACTATCCGTACGGCGCTGCCGCTGCCGTCGGCTTTTTCCAGTATATCAGCCCTGTCTATTTTCCCTTCTATTACTACCCTTTTTTCTCCCAGAGGGATTTCTACGGCAGGAAGCCTCTTTCCTCTTCCAAAAGGCTCTTCAAAGATCATATCGCTGATTCGCCCTTTCCTTACCTGGGAGACGAGAGACCACGCGATATAAAAGCAGCCCTCTTCTATTCTCCTGCTTCTGTATATCTCCGCCTCTCCCGATTCCATGAGCCCTTCTCTGTAGCTCCTCTTATCCTCCTCAAGTATGGCTCTTATCTCTTCTCTGCACTGCTCCTCGGTTATGGTCATCCAGCCGGAGCCCGGATCGGTTACTCTTTCTCCCGCTCCTCTGCGTTCCGTAAGCCTTTGTGAGAACCTCATAAGGCACCTGTGATACACATCGCCTATTTCTCTGGCTCCCATCTCAAAGATCCGCTCCTCCCGCGGACGTATGCCGTAGCTTATGAAATGAGCGAAGGGACAGCTGCTGTATTTTTCCAGTCTCGAAGCGCTCAGGGCGATTTCCCCCCTGTCTCCTCTGTAAAGATCATCGGCGAATTTTTCTCCCAGCCTTTCCAGCCGGTTGGTAAAGCTCATGCCCTTTTCCAGCCTCATCAGGTCTTCGGGATCGTTTTCCCCGTACCATTTTATAACCCGCCTCCACTTTTCACAGAGCTCTCCGCCTCCCGCGTAACCTCTGAGAGCTTCCGCCATATATGGAAGAGCTCCCTTTCTTGAGGCTATTATATCCGTAAATTTTCCTCTTTCCAGGTCCCCGTTGACTCTGCTTTCAGGAGCCATTTTCTCAAGTCTTCTGAAAACAGCCGACGGTCTGGTTTCCTCGCCCTTTTCGTTCATTGAGCTGCAGCTTACGTAAAGTATTTCCTCAGGGAGAGAAAACGTCCTGTACAACGCCAGACGCTCCTCCTGGCGTATAACCGTTTCTCTCTTGGAAACCTCAAGGTCCATATTCTCCAGAAGCTCCTTTTCACGTTCACTGAGGATTCCCTCATCATCAGTCTCAAGGGGAAGAATTCCCTCGTTGGCGCCCGTTACCAGCAGGGCCTTTACACGGCTGAGCCTCGTCCTCTGCACGGTTCCTATTATTACGCTGTCTCCATTGACGGGAACCAGGCCTATTTCCATTTCCTCAAAGCCCGCCTTCATAAGCCGGGCGAGAGCTTCCCCTGAGATTTTTTCTTCTCCCATGGTTTCCACAATCTGATCCAGCACCGTGCAGATCATGTTCCAGCTTTGAGCCGTTTCCGCCGCTCCTTCCTCAAGGCCCGCGGCCTCCTGAGCCTTCATTACGGCCCGCAGTCTGTCCTCCATTTGAAACTGCTCGGAGAGAAACCTGTAAAGCCCCTTTATCTTCTCACCTGCCGTGTTACGTTTTCCCATCTCCCCGCGCGCCTCTTCTATGAGTCCGCACACCGATAGCCTGGCGGAATTAAGCCTTTTGAGAGCTTCGTCGCCGTATTTGTCCGCTCCCCTTATAAACTCCTTTTTCCAGGAGCTTCCCTTTATTCTGTATTCCCTGGCGTAATTTTCAAGAAGCTGCTCGTCCTCATCGTCTATGCCGAGAAAGCCAGACTTGACTATTGTCATTATATCCTCGTTATCATAGCCTCCCGTAACAGCCTGTACCAGGGAAAGAATAAATCTTACAGCCGAATGGTGGAGCACCTGGCGTTTTACATCCATGAACACAGGGATCCCCCAGCGGGAAAAGGTTCTTCTCAGCACTCCTCCCCTCAGCTCCATGTCATTGCATACCGTAACTATATCTCCGAACCTGTATCCCTTTTCTCTGACCAGCTCCAGAATAAAGGCAGCGGCTCTTTCCGCCTCGCAGTATATGTCCGTAGACTCAGCCAGAACAATAGGAAGCTTTTTATCTTCTCCCTTCCTTTCTTCCGTCCATATGTTCCTTCTCTTCTCTCCTCTTATGGGTATGAGAGAAGCTTTTACTCCCGCCCTTTCTCCAAGGCTTTCAAGGAGGCCTGTTACATATCCGGTTATGGAAAAAAGCTGTCTGCTGTCTTCCGCCGCCAGACTTCCCGGATCGCGCTCTTTAAAGGGCTTGTCTCCCCAGTTCATAACCACGTTTACCGACAGAGCCGCCTTTATTATATTTTCCATTACAGCCATGTTTTTGGGAGTAAAGGTGTCGAAGCCGTATATCCACACATGACTTTCCCGTACCATAGGGGAATTAAGAATCTTCTCACCGTAAAAGCTTATGTAGTCCTCAGAGTCCAGATATTTTCCCTCTATTCTCTTTTCATAGGCTCTGTATATACGCTCTATGTCAGAAAGCTTGTACTTTAAAAAGGTGTTTTCCCCCAGCTTCTTTCCCGCCTCGGCAAGGTCCTCGGGGCTCACCTTGAATCTCTTCATCTCCGAAATCAGATCGTTTAGCATGTCCGTAAACGACTTTTTTCCCCTCATGGATCTGAATATCTGAAGCTTTTCCTCTTCTTCTCCGATTATTTTCGTAAGGAGCATGTGTCTTCCGTATCTGTCTATGAGAGGCGGCTCAGGCAGGCCTTCCTCCTTGATAACCTTATGGCCCAGGGATGAAAAGTCCACAACCTGCAGATCCATTAAGCCTTTTTTTCCAAGATAAAAAAAGGCGTCCCTTTCCGCCTGCAGGGAAAACTGATCAGGTACAAGGAGAAGGGTTTTGCCTTTTATATTTTCAAATATGAATTTTTCCTTATTTTCTCTCTCACTGCCGTAGTAGATGTTAAGCATGGAAAATCCTCTTTTCCCGGCCGGCTTCAGCTCTGAGGCGGAAAGCTATCTGACAAATTCCCGGAAAATATCCTCGACTCCGCATATTTCCCTTATTCTTCCGACGCTCTTACCGCAAAATACAAGCCCGCCGTCAAAGTCGCCCTCAACTCCCCGTTTTACGGCTTCAATAAGATTGTAATCCGTTGCGCCTTCCCTGGCCAGCTTTTCCGTAAAGGAATTTCTCATGGCTCTTACGGTTTTGTTCTTAGGGCTTCTGATTATTGTAACATCTTTCTCTTCGCAGTTCAAATACAGCCTTTTATATTCCTCAGAGGCGTCGCATTCCCTTGTGGCTACAAATCTTGTTCCCATAAGGAACCCGTCTCCTCCGTATTTGTAAATCTTTTCCGCGTCTCCTCTTCCGAAGATCCCTCCTCCCACTATGAGAGGGCAGTCGTCCATTTTGGCCGTCTCCGCCTTTATGGCGGCTATGGTCATGTAAAACTCCTCCTCGGCTCTGTATATTTGTTCCTCCCGAAATCCGAGAAGACCCGCCGCGTACGGCCCCTGAAATATAAAGCCGTCCGGCTTTCTGTTGTACTTCTGCGCCCAGGTTTTTATTATGGCTGAGGCTGCTCTTTTAGATGATACTGTAGGAATGAGAGCCGTATTTTTATCGGAACAGTATTTGGGAAGCTCCTTGGGTATGCCTCCGCTTGTTACTATTACCTGGGCGCCTCCTCTCAGGGATGCCTTAACGTAGCCGGCTGCCTCCGGGCTGTCCCAGACAATACTCGTTCCTATAAGTCCCGTTCCCTTTTCCTCTTCCACCTTTTTTCTTGCCAGGGAAACCTCTCTTTCCACAGCTTCAAAATTAGCCTCCTGTCTGTCGCTCTTATACCCCGGGGAGCTGATCCCCAGCTCAGTGGTTCCTATTAGGCCCAGACCTCCGTTATTGGCTACGGAGGCCGCGAGTCTGCTTCCTGCCACGCCTATGCTCATCCCTGCCTGGATTATGGGAACCGGCAGCAGATGCTTTCCCAGCTTAAGGGGGTTAAGCGCAAAGGGCTCCTTTCTTACCCATGGCATAACAGTTCTTTCTGTAAGAAACTGAGTAATATTGTCTATTGACGATATAAACTGCTGAAGCTGGCTGTCGGAAAAGCGGGAAATAGCTTCCCGTATCAAATCTTCATGAAACATCTCATTTTCTTCCACCGCGAAAACACCTTTTTCCGTCAGGCTCAGCTTCACTATTCTCCTGTCAGTATCATCTCTCAGTCTCTTAACATAGCCCTTTTTAACCAGTCTGTTTACTGCTGTAGTAAGGGTGCTGACATTTATTCCCAGTATGTTGGCCACATGGGTCATGGTCTTCGGCCTTCCTGTTCCCACCGCTGAAAGGGTATGTATCTCAGCGATGGATATATCCTTAAAGGAAGAGTTTTTTACAGCCTCCTCCTCCATTTTCAGGGCCGCGTTTGACAAGTCGGTCAGTATACCGTTTATCTTCTTGATTTCCCTGTCCACCGAAATCTCCTAACTAAAGGCAAACATTATCTCACATTTGCAGGCAAGCTCCTCGCCTACGTAAGCCTCTGCCATACCTGTTCCCGAAGACTTTCTGAGCCTGTCAAGGGTTACCTTCAGTGTAAGCACGTCTCCGGGAACCACCTGTTTTTTAAATCTGGCGTTTTTTATGGCTCCGAATACAGCCAGCTTCCCCTTGTTTTCCGGCATGGAAAGCAGAGCGATAGCTCCCGCCTGAGCCAGAGACTCCACCTGAAGAACTCCCGGCATTATAGGCTGTCCGGGGAAATGTCCCTTAAAATAGTATTCATCCTCTCTGACAAACTTTGTGGCTACTATGGATTTGCCGGCCTCCATTTCTTCCACCTGGTCAACCAGTATAAATGGCTCTCTGTGAGGGATTATCTCTTTTATCTGTTCCTGATTCATCAACATTTTTTCGCCGCCTTTCATTATTCCTCATATTTTTTCATTATGAGCGTTCCGTTATGACCTCCGAATCCGAGAGAATTGGAGAGAACGTAGTTAAGCTCAGCCTCTCTTCCCACGTTTGGAACGTAGTCCAGGTCCAGCTCAGGGTCAGGCTTCTGAAGACCTATTGTAGGAGGGATAAAGCCTTCCGTTATGGCCTTGGCGCAGATTACCGCTTCAAGGCCTCCGGCTCCTCCGAGAAGATGTCCCGTCATGCTCTTTGTGGAGCTCATCGGCACCTTTGTATCGTCTCCAAACACCTTCTTGACAGCTATGGTCTCAAATGCGTCGTTATAAGGAGTTCCCGTTCCGTGAGCGTTTATATAATCTATTTTGTCCGGAGCTATTCCCGCGTCCTCCAGCGCCATGATCATGGCTTCGGCCGCTCCCTCGCCCTCAGGATCAGGAGATGTTATGTGATAGGCATCCGATGTGGCTCCGTATCCCACAACTTCTCCGTATATTTTCGCGCCTCTGTTTTTAGCGTGCTCCAGCTCCTCCAGTATAAAGAATCCCGCGCCTTCTCCCAGAACGAAGCCGTCTCTTTCAAGATCAAAAGGCGTTGAGCATCTGTCAGGGTCCTGTCTTGTGGACATGGCCGTCATGTTGGCGAATCCCGAAAAGCACACAGGCGCCAGAACCGACTCTGAGGAGCCCGCGATGAGAACATCATTGTATCCGTGCTTTATATTTCTGTAGGCCTCTCCTATGCTGTGGGTTCCCGTAGCGCAGGCCGAAGCTATACAGAAGCTGCTGCCCTTTGCCTTGAATTCCATGGAAATGTTTCCAGATACGGCGTTAGGCATTACCATAGGAATGAGAAGGGCGGATGCTCTTGTCATATTGTTTCTTTTAACGCACTTTGTTATTTCGCTTTCATAGGTGGCTATGCCCCCTATTCCCGTACCTCCGTATACTCCGAATCTGGAGGGATCAACATTTTCTCCGCTTACTATACCGCTGTCCTCCACAGCCTCTCTGGCCGCCGCCAGCGCGTACTGATCAGCCAGGTCCAGTCTTTTGGCTGCTCTTTTATCGCCGAAATCAAAATCCTTTACCTCGGCCCCCATGGTAACCTTGAATTCCGAAACATCGAATCTTGTTATTTTCGCGATCCCATGTCTTCCGTTTTTTATGGAGTCCCACATATCCGCCACGTTGTTTCCTACGGGGGATACTACTCCAAGTCCCGTTATTACTACTCTCTTTTCCATTGACTTCCTCCTGTCCTACATGGTTATGCCGCCGTCAACGCCTATTACCTGTCCCGTTATATAGGAGCTCATATCAGATGCCAGGAACAGCGCCGCGTTTGCTATGTCGTCAGGCTTTCCCGTTCTTCCCAGAGCTATATTCTCAGCGGCCGCCGCTTTCTGCTCGTCTGTAAGCACTGCCGTCATGCCGGTTTCCACAAATCCCGGAGCTATGGCGTTTACTCTTATGCCTCTTCTTCCCAGCTCCTTCGCCGCGGCAAGGGTCATTCCCACAACGCCGGCCTTAGAAGCGCTGTAGTTTACCTGAGCGGGATTTCCTCTGAGACCTGAAACCGACGCCATGTTTATTATGGCTCCGCTCCTCTGCTTTACCATAAGGGCTGATATTTCCTTCATAAAGTAGAAGGATCCGTTAAGATTAACGTCTATAACCTTTGTGAAATCCTCCGGCTTCATCCTCATCATAAGCTTGTCATTGGTAATTCCCGCGTTGTTTACCAGTATATCGGCTCCTCCGAACTTTTTCTTTGCTATATCCGCTACAGCCCTGGCCGTTTCGGGATCCGTTACGTCTCCTCTTACGGTTTCCACCTGCGTGCCCAGAGCCTTCAGCTCCTTTTCAGTCTCCGCGGCAGCCTCCTCGCTGCATCTGTCGCAGATTATTACATTGGCTCCGTTTTCGCAGAATTTCCCGGCTATGGCTTTCCCTATACCCTGAACTCCGCCTGTTATTATGGCTGTCTTTCCTTTTAACATATTCTTTTCTCCTTGATCCTACTTTTTAAATCAGCTTTTTAAGCTCTTCCACTGTATTTTCCAGAGTCTCGGCGTTTTCCACATTGAGGGCCTCTATGTCCGGGCAGGTCTTTTTGGTAAGTCCTGTCAGAGTTTTTCCCGGCCCCACCTCTATTATGGCCTTTACTCCGTCTCCATGAAATCTCTTTATTATGTCATCCCAGTGAACAGGACTCATGGCCTGCTTTGACAGTATATCCGCAAGGTATGCTCCCGCGTCACCGCCGTTGAAATCCTTCATCATATCGTCGGCCGTTACATTGGCGTACACCTTCATTTCAGGAGTCTTCAGCCCCGCTTCGGTCAGAACGTCCTTCAGCTTTTCCGCCGCCGGTATCATCATAGGGCTGTGAAAGGCTGTGCTTACGCCAAGAGGAATGGCTTTGATCTTTTTCTCCCTGGCGGCCCTTCTGAATCTCTTTATTGCCGCCTTGTCTCCCGCCACCACTGTCTGAGAAGGAGAGTTAAAGTTAACAGCCTCGAGAATTCCGTCTTCTCTGGCCTCCTCTACAGCCTCCAGGACAGCCTGTCGGTCTCCCAGACCGGCGGCCATTCCTCCCTTGTTATTTCCTTCTTCATCCATGCCGGCTTCCTGCATAAGGGTTCCTCTCCTGGTAACGATCTCTATCCCCTTGGCAATGTCATCTATGGCTCCCGCCGCTGTAAGGGCTGAATATTCTCCCAGGCTGAAGCCTGCCAGGGCCGTTATCTCCAGCTTGTCTGCAAGGCCCTCCTCTTTTATTCTGGCCATGAGAGCTTCGTAGGCCGCCATGGTTGTAGTGTATATGGTCGGCTGAGTGACGTGGGTCTGCTTAAGGGTTTCCTCGTCTCCCTCAAAGCACCATTCCTTCACCTGCTCTCCTGCCATATCGAATATTTTTTTCGCTTCAGGGTAGGCTTCATAGAGGTCTTTTCCCATTCCGCTATACTGAGCGCCCTGCCCCGCAAATACTATTCCTATCTTTATAGACATCTTCTACCTCCTTGAACATCTCTTCGATAATCTCTGCCGCCGGCTGCTCCTTTTTTACAAGGCCCGCGATCTGTCCCGACATTATGTTGCCGTAGTCCGCGTCCCCGTCTCTTACAGCGGCCGCCAGAGTTCCTGTGCAGAGTCTGTTTATTTCCTCAACATCCGCGTTCTTTTTCTCAAGACTCAGAATTTCCTTGGCCAGCTTGTTTTTTATTATTCTTACAGGATGTCCTGTGCTTCTTCCCGTAGCCACTGTAGAGGAATCCTTTGCCTTCAGTATGGCGTCCTTATACCCCCGGGCCACTATACATTCACTGGCCACCAGAAATCTGGTGGCTACCTGAACGCCTTTGGCCCCCAGCATGTAAGCCGCCGCGATGCCTCTTCCGTCCGCTATTCCTCCTGCGGCTATAACGGGGATATCAAGAGCGTCAACCATCTGAGGCACCAGCGCCATGGTTGTTGTCTCTCCTATATGGCCTCCGGCTTCAGTTCCTTCGGCTACCACCGCGTCAGCCCCTGCTCTTGCCACTCTTGTGGCCAGAGCCACGTTGGCTACTACGGGGATTACCTTTATACCGGCTTCCTTCAGTGAAGCAATATATTTCCCCGGATTTCCGGCGCCTGTGGTTACCACCGGAACCTTTTCTTCCTTTACCACCTCCATCAGCTCGTCTACATTGTCCGCCAGAAGCATTATGTTGACGCCGAAGGGCTTGTCGGTTTTTTCTCTGGTTTTCTTTATCTGGTCTCTCAGCCAGTCGGCCGTTTCACCGCCGGAAGCGATAATTCCCAGTCCTCCTCCGTTGCTTACGGCGGAGGCAAGGCTGCTTTCCGCGATTCTCGCCATCGCTCCCTGTATAATAGGATATTCGGTACCTAATATTTCACAAACGTCAATCATACTTACTACCTCCCGTAAATTTTCGACATTTTTGTTCTCTCTTCAAATATTTTGATTATCAAACTATTTATATAATACTATTCCTTTTAAAAAAAGTCAATAGTCCCGGACGTGAAGGCAAAAAGAAAAAGAGCCCCTAGATCAGCTCCAGCAGCTCTTCCGGCTTGTGAATTATATAGTCGGGGGCCGTCTCTCCCAGGTCTTCATGGGCATTTACAGCCACGGACCAGGACACGAGAACCGATTTTACCCCCGCGTTTCTGGCGCACATTATATCAAACATGGTATCCCCCAGCATTATGGCGTTTTCCGCCTTTGAGCCCAGCTTCTCAAGAGCTGTGTTTACAGGCTCCGGATCCGGCTTGTGTCTGTCTGTGTCCTCTGCTGTTACTATAGCGTCAAAGCAGTGGTCTATGCCGTACTTTTCAAGGCCCTGATCGGTAGTATGCCTCAGTCTTGAAGTTACCAGTCCCGTTTTGAAGCCTCTTCTCTTTACCTCCTCGAGAAGCTCCTTCATTCCTGGGAACAGACTTATAAGCTCTCCGAAATTGTCTCTGTGAAAGCTTCTGTAAATCTCTATGGCTTCATCTGTGGGTACATGAGGAAAAAATTTTCTCATGGTGTCTTCGAGAGGTTCCCCAAAGGTCTGTATCAGCCTGTCCCTGTCCTCCTCTCTGTTTTCCAGGATCCTGAAGGTATGCTGCCAGGACATGAGAATCACATCATTGGTATTCATTATGGTGCCGTCAAAGTCAAATAAAACCGTATCTGTCATTTTCTGCCGTCTCCCTCCGCAATTTTTCTGGACACAGCCCATATGTCCTTGTTATACATATAATCCTCTTCTTTTCCTTCGGGATTTATGGCTATGAGAGGTATTCTTCTCTCATGAAGGGATCCGTGGGTTCTCACGGATGTTTCCAGCCGTTCTCCCTCCACCTCTCCAAAGGCGGAGTCCTTTCCGGCGAAAAGCACATAGTCTCCTATCGACTCTTCCGGAAGGCCGTATTCCGCCGCCGCCTCTGCCGCGGTCATTATTTTCTCTACCTCAGGCGCGCTTCCGGCCAGATCCAGAAACTCCTTTTCCTTTGACTCATCCTTAAGAAATACGTAAAGAATTCCTCCCTCCTGATATATGTGATTTTCTATGTACCTGTCCTTAAGGGGCGGCAGACAGAAAAGATCTATGCCGGCGTTTTCAGCTGCCTTGGGAAAATTCACAAGATTATTTTTCTCATTCATCCCGTGATCCGCCGTAATATATATCCTCCTGTCAGGCTCAAGCTCATGAATTTTTTTTACATAATCGTTTACAAATGATATCTGTCTTTTCGCCTCAGCAGTCCCCGGTCCGTAATGGTGAAACACAAAATCGTTATTTGTACAGTACATGAGATCCGGCGAGTATTTTTTAATACATTCAAAGGCCGCCTTCAGAATCCATTCTGTGCTTTCATGGGAATTAACGGCCGGAGGCATATCCATTCCCAAGGCTTTCACCAGCTCCTCATTAGGCTCCTGAACGCTGAGACCCATGTCGGCGCCTTCGCCGTATACGCCAAGAACCTTTCCCTTCACCGTAAAGAGAGCAGTGGTTTTTCCACGCTTTTTCCACGCCTGAAGCATGGTCTCCGCCTTCATAAAGCCCCTCTCCTCAATGAAGCCTTCCTCTCCCGTCTCAGGCACATAGTAATAGTTTCCCACTACTTTTGTATCCCTGGGAAGAAGCCCCGAAAGTATACAGGCGTGATTTACATTGGTAACAGAAGGTATTTCGCTCTCCACCTCTTTGGCGAATCCCCTTTCCCCCGCTATTCTGAAAACGTCGGGAGCCGTCTCCTCAGTAAGATATTGAGGAGCGCATCCGTCTATAACTAAAATCATGGTCTTTTCCATCTTTTCCGTCTCCTTTCCTGCACCTTTTTATGTTA
>DVMP01000078.1 GCA_018714925.1 Candidatus Allocopromorpha excrementigallinarum | reverse complement strand
TAATATAGACAGAAGTTATACCGATTGCCGTTAACTTTAGGCGGCGAAAAGCAAAGAAAAGGGAGGTCATGTTATGACTGAAAGAAACGAGCAAAAAGCATTAGAACTGGCTAAGAGAGTGGTAGGCTATATAGAAAAGGATTCTCTTACGGAGGCTGACAAAAAAGCAATCCATGATGAATCCATCGAAAATTTTAATGAAAACGTAAATCCGGGCTGGCTGGAATACAGAAAGTCCGTATCAACAGACTCAGCGTTTATAGAATGGACAGACGATACGGAATCCTTCGAGGATCTCAACGGAGTTAAGTTTATCGACTGTCTCGGCGGATTCGGTATATACACCTGCGGACACAGAAATCCTGAGATCCTGAAGACAGTAAAGTGTCAGTTGGACAGATACGCTCTTCACTCACAGGAGCTGGTAGACCCGCTGAGAGGATATCTGGCTAAGACTCTGGCCATGATTACTCCTGGAGATCTCCAGTACGCATTCTTTACCAACGGCGGAGCCGAGGCCATAGAAATGGCTCTCAAGCTGGCAAGACTGGCTACAGGCGGAAGATGGTACATATCGACGGTCGGCGCTTTCCACGGAAAATCAATGGGAGCTATCTCAATGGGCGGTAAGGGAGCCTACAGAGAGGACTATATCCCTATGATTCAGCAGGTGCAGCATGTTGAGTACGGCAATGCCGACGCTACTGAAACCGCTATAAAGAACCTGCAGACAGTAGGTGAAAAGGTGGCGGCTGTTATCGTTGAGCCTATACAGGGTGAAGGCGGAGTTATAATCCCTCCTGACGGCTATCTTAAGAGACTCAGAGAGATCTGCGACAAGTACGGCGTAGCTCTTATATTCGATGAGATCCAGACCGGTATGGGAAGATGCGGAACCATGTGGAGATGCGACTACGAAGGAGTAACTCCTGACATCATGACCTACGGAAAGGCCTTTGGAGGCGGTATAATGCCTATTACAGGTATCATCGCCAGACCTAAGATGTGGGGAGAAAAGCTTATAGATAACCCATGGATCCTGGGATCACCGACATTCGGCGGAAACCCTCTGGCATGCTCGGCGGCGCTGTCGACTATTAAGTATATGCTGGAGCACGATATTCCTGGTCAGGCAAAGGAAAAGGGAGAGTACTTCCTCAAGAAGCTCAATGAGCTGAAGGCTAAGTACCCTACGGTTCTCGTAGAGGTAAGAGGAGCCGGACTCCTGATCTGTATGGAATTCCCTGAAGCCGAGGTTGGATACGCGGTAACAAAGGGACTCTTCGCCAGACAGGTAATGACGGCGGGAACTCTCGTAAACGCCAAGACAGTTCGTATAGAACCGCCTGCAATTCTCAGTTATGAGACTATAGACACGGTTATAGGCAAGCTGGAAGAGGCTCTTGCCGAGGTAAAGGCCGAGTTTAAGCTGTAGGAGTCTTGAAGGAACATATATTTAAAACGTAGATGAGAATATCGGTGTAATATTCATCTAATACCTCAGGCCCCGCCTTTAAAGGCGGGGTTTTGACTTGTAAGGGATTTGTGTTATACTTAAGGTCCGGAGGAAAATATGAGCTACAAAGTAAAACTCAATGTCTTTGAAGGTCCCTTTGACCTGCTGGTATACCTGATAGAACATGCCAGAATGAGCATTTACGATATAGAGATAACCAGCATAACCACTCAGTATATGGAGGCTGTGGACACCATGAAAAAGGCTGACGTAAATCTGGCCTCTGAGTTTATGGTTCTGGCTGCCGCCCTTCTTGAAATAAAGTCGAGGATGCTTCTGCCGAGAGCCTCTGAAAAGGGAAGGGAGGACGGCCTTGTTGAGGACCCCAGAACTCAGCTGGTGGAAAAGCTTATAGAATACAAGAAATTCAAGGCTGTGGCGGAAATGCTGGAAAAAAGAGAAGAGGAGACGGGAAGGGCTCTTGAGAAGCCTCAGGAGGACCTTTCCCTTTTTACGGGAGAAGAGGATGAATACCTGTCTCTGAGCGTAGAGCAGTTTACAGCGGCCTTTCAGCTTTTTCTCCAGAGAAAAAAGCGCCTCGAGGAAATAAGAGTTCATCATCGCAGAAGCGAAAAGCAGCGTATAACCACAGAAGCGAGAATAGAGGATATAAGGGATTTCTTTGTGGAAAGCGGAGTGAAGGAAGCGGACTTCAGAGAGCTTGTGAAAAGAGCGGGAGACAGATACGATACGGCCGTCACCTTTTCCTCGGTCCTTGAGATGATGAAGGAGAGAACTGTGGACGCTCAGCAGAAATACATATACGGCGATATAACGGTGAAGCCTACGGAAGCTCTTTTCGGCGGCCAAAAGGCACGGCCGGAGGAAACGCCGGGGGAAAGCGGAGAGGAGAAGCCATGGCAAGCAGAAAAACAATAAAGTCAGCTCTTGAATCAATGATGTTCGTATGGGGCGAGCCTCTTGACGTAAAGGAGGCCGCCGAAGCTCTTAACGCGGATAAAAAAGAGATTTACCAATGCTTTAAGGAGCTGAAGGAGGAATATGAAAGAGAAGGAAGGGGCATAGTGGTAAGAGAGGTGAACAGGAGCTTTCAGTTTGTTACCAGAAAGGAAAATCTCGACTACATAAAGCGGCTCTGTACTCCTGTAAAGCACCGGAGGCTTTCCCAGTCAGCCCTTGAGGTGCTGGCCATTATAGCCTACAGGCAGCCTGTTACAAAGGGTGAGATAGAAACTGTGAGAGGAATAAAATGCGACAGGGTAATAGAGGGCCTTGTAAAGAAAAAGCTCATAGTGGAGACGGGAAGATCAGACGGAGTGGGCAGGCCCATACTCTACGGCACCACCGATGATTTTCTTAAAAATTTCGGATTCAGCTCCCTTAAGGAGCTTCCTCAGATAGAGGACATAGAGGAGGCGGTAACCCGGGAGGATTCGGGAGACCAGGGCGAGGTTTATATACAGCAGATATCCATAGACATATAAGGGCTGAAAAGCAGGAATAAACATCCCCTCTGAGGCGTAAGCTTACAGAGGGGATGTTTTTATGAAAAAAGGAAAATACATATTTATACTGATAGTGGCGGCAGCTGTAGGAAGCTGTCTTTTCCTGTATTTTCAAAAGCACGGAATAGTGGGAGCGGCGGGCCCCTCGGGAGAAATATCCGCCGGGCAGGCTATACTCATTGACGGTGATACAGGCGAGGTTCTCTATGAGAAGGCTGCCGATGAAAAGGCTTATCCGGCCAGTGTGACGAAAATAATGACAGCCCTTATAACTCTGGAGACCCTGGAAAAATACGAGAGCCCCATAGACCAGAAGGTTATCGTTCCCCGTGAGGCTGCGGGGGTAGAGGGCTCCTCCATGTATCTTCGGGAGGGGGAGAAAATATCCATAGAGGATCTTCTCTACGGCCTCATGCTGGTCTCGGGAAACGATGCCGCCGCGGCCCTGGCGGAGATAATAGGAGGAAGCCAGGAAGGCTTTGTAAGGATGATGAACGAAAGAGCCAGAGAGCTTAACTGCCGGGGCACAAACTTTGAAAATCCCAGCGGGCTCTTTGACGAAAATCACTACACTACGGCCAGAGATATGGCGGCCATAGCCAGAGAGGCCATGAAAAACCCCGTGTTCAGAAAAATAGTGGCCACAGAGAGCTGGACCGCGGACAGGGAAGAAGGGGCCTATGTCGCCCTTTACAATAAAAATAAAACCATAAGAGAGTTTAAGGGAGGAAACGGAATAAAAATAGGCTATACGGAAAATTCGGGAAGGACGCTGGCAGCCTCTGCCGAAAGAAACGGTAAAACCATGATCTGTGTGGTAATGGGAGCAACCGACTGGTTTAACGACGCCTACAGGCTTATGGAGTACGGGTTCAGTGAAAATTGACGGGAACAGGGTCAGGCTCCTTTCCCGGGACGCGGCATATCTATAATAGTATAAACAGAGAAATTTCATCAGGAGGAAAGAAATGGCCAATATAAACGACCTGTGCGCCGATGCGGGAACGCCCGGCTGTCCGTGCCCTCTGTCGGAGACGGGAGACTGTCTCGTCTGCGGAAGGCTCTCGGGCGGTGACTGCGGCGACTGCCGCTGGGCAGGTGTCTGTATATATAACGAGTACGTCCAGAACGATAAGATAATAAGAAACAGAAGAGAAAACACAGAGGCCCCTGTCCTAAAGAAAATATGGTATCAGGAGGATCTTCTGGCGCTGTCCTTAAAGGTTTCCAGAGGCTTCGCTCTCGCCGCTTCCCGGCCGGGCTCCTTTGTTTTCATAAAGAAAAGGGGAGCCTCGGATTTTTTCAATTTCCCTCTGTCAGTAATGAGGACCGACGTGGAGAAGGGGGAGCTGTGGCTTGCTCTAAAAGTTATTTCCGGCAAGACAAAGGAAACGGCCGCGGAGGAGGAAAGCCTGATTATAAGAGGTGTTTACAGAAACGGTCTTCTGGGAAAGGGCCGAGGGGGACTTGAAGAGGATGTGAAGGCCGCGGGAATCGGTAAAGACGGAAGAAAAAGGAAATGGCTCATAATGACAAAGGGAGCGGGCTTTGCTCCGGCGGTAAATCTGTTGCTCTGGGCAGCAGGAAGGACAGAGGCCCATGTAATAACGGATACTGAGAAAATAAACGAAAAAATATTGAGGGATTATCTGTGGGATCTCCGTGGCGCCGGCAGCCCGGGAGAAAATATATTCTTCAGCCGGAGACCTCTGGCTGAAGCCGCCGGGGATCCGGCTCTCAGGGAAGAGGACTATGACAGAGTAATAATCCTGGCATCCGATTATTACATCCGCTATATTTGGGAAAAGCTGAAGGTTCCGCCGGAGAAGCTGATTTTCAGCAATAACTTTCACATGTGCTGCGGCGAGGGAATATGCGGCGCCTGCTGTCATACCGACCGCGGGGGAAACGTCAGCAAAATGTGCAAGTGCGGAAGCACAGATGTGAGAGAGCTGATATAAGCTTTTTTGTGGAATGAAAACAAAAAACTGTTGACAATTTGGGGAGCGGTTAATATAATATTTTCTAGAGAATTTAATATTACTTTAAACCGATGATTAAGAGTAGTAGATTCGGAATTCGAATTTTCAGAGAGCCGCGGGCGGTGGGATCGCGGCAAGGAGAACCGGATTGAATGGACTTATGAGGGCAGACGAACGGCCGGGGAAGGTTAAAGCCTTTTCGGCTCAGTAGAAACTGACGGGAGCTCCGCCTGTTACAAAGGGAGCGCGTATCAAAAGCTGTACGCGGAATACACAGGATGCTTATATCCTTGGGTGGCATAGCAAAAGCAGCGCTTTTGTCCCGTAGCTTGGACAAAAGCGTTTTTTTATGCAACGGAAATACCAATTTGTTTTAAAGCCGTCGCCCGTTTCAGTTGCTCGTTGATTCGGTGAGGAAAAGAAAGGAGAAAAAACATGTCAGTAAAAGTACCCCACAGATTATATCTCACAGAGGATCAGATTCCGAGACAATGGTATAACCTGAGAGCCGATATGAAGGAGCAGCCGGACCCGATGATAAACCCGGCTACGGGAAAGCCGGCCCTGGAGGAGGATCTCTATCCCGTATTCTGCAAGGAGCTGGCGGCACAGGAGATGGACAGTGAAACAAGGTATTTCGATATACCTGAAGAGGTTATGGATATTTACAAAATATACAGACCGGCGCCCCTGTGCAGAGCCTACAATCTGGAGAAGGCCCTGGACACTCCGGCGAAAATATATTACAAGTTTGAGGGCAACAACACCTCGGGAAGCCACAAGCTTAACTCAGCCGTGGCCCAGGCCTACTACGCCAAAAAAGAGGGCCTTAAGGGAGTGACCACTGAGACCGGCGCGGGTCAGTGGGGAACGGCTCTTTCGGAAGCCTGCTCCTACTTCGGCCTTGATCTTGAGGTTTACATGGTAAAGGTGTCCTATAACCAGAAGCCTTTCAGAAAGGATATAATGGAAACCTTCGGAGCCAACGTATTCCCTTCTCCTTCCGACAGAACGGAGGCGGGAAGAAAGATACTGGCTGAAGACCCTGATAACAGCGGAAGCCTGGGCTGCGCCATTTCAGAGGCGGTTGAAAGAGCCGTAACAAGCGACGGCTACAGGTACGTGCTTGGCTCTGTGCTCAACCAGGTGCTTCTCCATCAGTCGGTAATAGGTCTTGAATCCAAAAAGGCCATGGAGCTTCTCGATGAGTATCCCGACATCGTCATAGGCTGCGCAGGAGGAGGATCCAATCTGGGAGGGCTGATAGCTCCGTTTATGCAGGATAAGCTTACAGGCAAGGCTCAGCCGAGAATCATCGCCGTAGAGCCGGCCTCCTGTCCTTCCTTTACGAGAGGAGTATATAAGTACGACTTCTGCGATACAGGAAAGATAACTCCTATGGCCAAGATGTACACTCTGGGCTGCACCTTCAAGCCTTCGGCAAATCACGCCGGCGGCCTGAGATATCACGGAATGTCGCCGATACTTTCAAAGCTTTACAGCGACAGGTATATGGAGGCTGTGGCCTATGAGCAGACAAAGGTCTTTGAAGCCGCCGTACAGTTTGCCAAGCTGGAGACAATACTTCCTGCTCCGGAATCGGCTCACGCCATAAGAGGAGCTGTAGATGAGGCTCTAAGATGCAGAGAAAGTGGAGAAGCCAAGACAATACTCTTTGGACTTACGGGAACAGGCTACTTTGATATGACCGCCTATGCCGCCTACAACAGCGGGAATATGTCGGACTACATCCCTACAGACGAGGATCTTAAGCCTTCCATAGACGCTCTCCCGAAAATCCCGGGAATACAGGAATAAAAAGCGGTTTTTATATCTCAGATGAAGTCTGATTTTTAAAGGAGGCGAGCCTGACGGCAAATAACCGTCGGGGCTCGCCTCCTTTGCCTGTCGTTTTCATGCTCCTCACCGACATTCTTCATTGACAATTCCCATGCCGTCCAATCCGGCTCCGGCCTGTTTCACGTTATCCCGGCAGGGCCGCGGAACCCTTTTAAAATAAAGTTACAGTATGAGAAGAGAAGGTAGCTGGCTGAGATTTGTTATTTCATAATCAGCCTTTATTTGGGGGTCTCCTTCAAGGCTGTTGGGATTGTACCAGCAGGTTTTGATGCCGGCGCGGCTTCCTCCGATGATGTCGCTTGTGAGAGAATCGCCAACTATAAGGGTCTTATCCCTGTTTACATTTCCGATGGACTCGAAGACCCTGCTGAAAAATTCATCGGCAGGCTTTTCGAAGCCTATATCCTCGGAGAGAAATACTCCGTCTAAGAGCCTGTCAAGGCCGGAGAGCCTCAGCTTCTTCGTCTGGGCGGCCACGGTTCCGTTGGATACGGCGTACTGCCTTATTCTGCCACGGAGAGCTTTCACCAGCTCCCTGCTGTTGTCGCAGAAGACTATGGTGTCGCCGAGGCTCAACTGATAGGCGCTGTTAAAATCCTCCGGGGAGACGGACTTGATCCCTTCCCTTGAGAAAAATTCCCTGAAGCGGCCTGTGAGTATTTCCTGCTTTGTCATCAGACCCAGCTCAAGATTTTTCCAGTACCTTTTATTTATTTCCGAATACCGGGATATCATTTCATCTGTACATTCTCCTAGACCGAATTCCCGGAAGAGCTTTTTCATGGCGGCCTTTTCAGCGGCGATAAAGTCCAGAAGAGTTCCGTCAACATCCCACAGCAGAATTTCAAAGCTGTTAATAGCATCAGCGTTATTCATGGCATCCTCCTTTGACATTATGGGTAAATATTACCACAGGGCGGGAGGTATTTAAATATGTATTTGAAACTTCAACAATGCGCCGCAGAAAACCTGTTTGGTGCCTACCCGTTTCCCCGTCTCATAAAAGAACACGCTGCGGGAAGCAATTATTTATGGATATTGATATACGCCTTATCTGTACAAGGGATTTCTCCCTCGAAAGCATTTTTTCGGAATAGTTGCGGTAGAAACCTCCATTTAATCCCGTCACATACAGTTGCCGCAAATATATATTTACAATCATCGCGGTGTAATTTATTATAGAGATGAGATATTACCGATAACAAGGAGCGATAAGGATGAGACTTTTCGATACTGCCGTACAGGAATTGAAATACAAGGTTCTCAAGGAGCTGGCACGTCAGACATGGAAGGGAAACGACGCTTTTTCCGTGTTCAACGACATAGCCAACGAGGTTGTAAAAAAGGGAGAGCCGTCTATGAGCTGCTGCATATACAAGGACAGAGCCATAGTGGCGGAGAGAATAAGAATAGCGCTGGGAGGAAATAAAGAGGATCCCAATATTATACAGGTTATAGACATCGCCTGCGACGAGTGTCCTGTGGCGGGTCATGTGGTAACTGATCTGTGCAGAGGCTGCGTAGCCCACAGATGCAAGGACGCGTGCAGGCTGGGAGCCATAACCTTTGATGAGGAGCAGATGGCCCATATAGACAAGAGCAGGTGCGTTGAGTGCGGAAAATGCGCCAAGGTATGTCCCTACAGCGCCATAACCAATTTCAAGAGGCCCTGCGAAAAATCATGTAAGGTGGACGCCATATACATGGCCCAGGATGGAACGGCTACCATTGACAGCAGCAAATGTATCGGCTGCGGAGCCTGTGTTTACCAGTGTCCCTTTGGAGCCACACTGGATGTGTCCAGCATAACGGATATAATAAAGATCATGATGGCCAGCAATGACAATACCTCCTACAGAGTGTATGCTGTAGTGGCGCCGGCCATAGCGGGCCAGTTTGGCTACGCCAGGCCGGGACAGATAATAACAGCCATAAAGGAGCTGGGCTTTTATCAGGTATGGGAGGCGGCTATGGGAGCCGATATAGTCGCCTATAAGGAAGCTGAGGAGCTTAAGGAAAAGGGCTTCCTCACCTCCTCCTGCTGTCCGGCCTTTGTCAAATACATAAAGATAAAGTTTCCGGAGATGGCGGGGCACATATCGTCAAATCTTTCCCCTATGGCTGAAACGGGGCGGGTTATAAAGGAAAAGGACCCGGAGGCCAAAGTGGTGTTCATAGGCCCCTGCACGGCCAAAAAGGCTGAGGTGCGGGAAGAAAGAGTACATAAGTACGTGGATTACGTAATGACCTTTGAAGAGCTTCAGGCAATGATAGACGGAAGGGATATTCAGGTGACGGAGCTCCCTGAAACAGACCTTTCGGACGCTTCATACTACGGCAGAATCTTTGCCAGAACGGGAGGAGTGACAGAGGCTGTGGAGGAAGCCGTAAAGGAAAGAGACCTGAAGGAATTTAAATTCGACCCTGTGGTCTGCGACGGCATAGAAAGCTGCAGGACAGCTCTCCTCAAGGCCAGCAAGGGCTTTCTTGCCAATAACTTTATAGAGGGAATGGCCTGTACAGACGGCTGTATCGGCGGGGCGGCCTGTCTCAGCCACGGGGCCGCAGACAGAAAGGCCATAGAAAATTACGGAGAAAAATCTCCTTTAAAAGGCATAAGCGAGGCTGTAGCCCGTGTCCTTGAAAGGGGAGAAAAGGGATGAAGGCATTCTTAATCTCCTTTACAGAATCAGGTGAAGAGGTAATGAAAAGATACGCCGCGGCTCTCAGGGAGGCGGGCTGCAGCTGCTTTACCTCGGTAAAGGGAAAGGCCTTCGGAGAAAGATCCGAGAAAAGCTCCCTTGAGGAATGGACGGCCGAGGCTTTTAAGGAGGGCCGCCTCCTGGTGTTTATAGGTGCTTCCGGAATAGCCGTAAGAGCCATAGCGCCTCAGGTGAAAACAAAAAAGGAAGATCCGGCCGTAATTGTTTCCGACGAAAAGGGCCGCTTTGTAATTCCCCTTCTTTCAGGGCATCTGGGAGGAGCCAACAGATGGGCGCGGTTCCTTTCGGAAAGGTGCGGAGGAGAGGCGGTAATAACGACCGCCACAGATATTAACGGGAAATTCTCAGTAGATACATGGGCAAAGGAAAGGCAATTGGCAATAAGCGATATGACTGCCGCCAGGGAAATTTCCGCAGCGCTGCTCAGGGGAGAGACAGTTGGAGTAATGGCGGAAAAGAACGTGATTTTAAAGGGCCCTGTCCCAGGGGGACTGAAGCTGCTTGAGTACGGAGAGAACAGAGAGCTTCCAGGGGCGGGGATATTCATAACCTGGAGAAGAAAAAACGCCGCCGGAGATCCCTTTGAGACAACTCTGCGCCTGATCCCTGAAATTCTGTATCTCGGTATAGGATGCAGAAGGGGAACGGAAAGAAAAAAAATAGAGGCTCTTGTGAAGAGAATATTCCTTGAGGAGGGCCTGGAGGAGGAGGCAGTGGCCGCGGTGGCCTCAATAGATATGAAAAGGGATGAAAAGGGAATAGAGGAATATGCCGAGAGCCTGAAGGTTCCCTTTGTAACATTTTCATCCCGGAGGCTGGAGGCTCTGGGAGAGGGGTTCACTCCTTCGGAGCTTGTAAGATCCGTTACGGGAGTAGACAATGTGTGCGAGAGAAGCGCCATGGCCGCCGCGGAAGACGGACGGCTCATAGTGAGAAAACAGTCCTCTGACGGAGTGACGGCGGCGGTGGCTGCGGTAAAGACGGAAATAGAGTTTTAACCTGGATTTCAATCTGGAGAGATAAAGATGAAGAAAATAACAATAGTGGGTATAGGCATGGGAAATCCCCGTACTCTTACGGAGGAGGCAAAAAGAACCATAGAAGGAAGCCGCGTCCTAATAGGAGGAAGGCGGATGCTGGAAGGCTTCAGGGGAAAGGACGCACTCTGTGTGGAGGCCGTATCGCCGGAGGACATTTTAAAGGCTGTGGAGAAAGAGGATCAGGAAGAATTTACGGTGCTCATGTCGGGAGATGTGGGATTTTTCAGCGGAGCGGCGAAGCTGGCGCGCCAGGCGGCGGAAAGGGGCTTTCAGGTGGAAAGCCTGCCGGGAATAAGCTCTCTTCAGTACATGTGCGCACGGCTCTGTATACCCTGGCAGGATGTGTCCATAGTAAGCCTTCACAGCGGAGACAGAGAATTTACGGGAACAGTGAGGACCTCTGACAAAACCTTTATCCTTACGGGAGGAGAAAGAACTCCCGCATACATATGCGAAAGACTCTG
This sequence comes from Candidatus Allocopromorpha excrementigallinarum, assembly GCA_018714925.1. GTDB lineage: Bacteria > Bacillota > Clostridia > Peptostreptococcales > Anaerovoracaceae > Lentihominibacter > Lentihominibacter excrementigallinarum. The sequence goes on along the minus strand of DVMP01000078.1, from coordinate 17,900 downwards.
GGAGGCCGGACTGGGAAATGTGAAGATAACCGTAGGAGAAAGGCTTTCCTATGAGGATGAAAGGATTGTTTCCGGCTCAGCGGAGGAGCTGAGAGGAAAGGAATTTAAAAGCCTTTGCTCGCTGCTGGCGGAAAACAGCCGTCCCCTCCGGCCGGAGTATCGGTGGGTAATGGATGAAGATCTGAAAAGAGGCTCCGTACCTATGACAAAGGAGGAGGTGCGGGCTGTTATAATGTCAAAGCTGCGTATAAGAGAGGATGATACTGTCTGGGACGTGGGAGCGGGAACAGGCTCCGTATCCGTTGAAGCCGCCTTAAACGCTCCGAGAGGAGAGGTCTTCTCCGTGGAGGAGAAGGAGGAGGCCTGTCGGCTCATAACTGAAAACGCTCAAAGCTTCGGCCTTTCCAATATAAGGATAATTAAGGGCAGGGCTCCTGAAGCCCTGGAGGAGCTTCCTCCTCCACATAAGGTTTTTATAGGAGGAAGCGGAGGAAAAGGAAGAGAAATAATAGAAGCGGCTCTGAGAAAAAACCGGCAGGCAGTTGTAACGGCAGCCGTCATTACCCTGGAATCCCTGGAGGATATGAGAAAAGGGATGGAGGAGCAGGGACTGGAAGAGACGGACATAGTCCAGCTATGGGCCGCCAGAGGAGAGAAAAGGGGAAGGTACCACATGATGAAAGCCATAAATCCCGTGTTTATAATAACGGGAAGAAGGAGGGGAGAGTCTGAAGGATGACGGAAAAAATAAGGATTCCCAGAATAGCCGTAGGCGCTGCCGGAAGCGGCGCGGGAAAGACGACCCTTGTGTGCGGCCTTCTTTCGGCCCTGGGCAGAAAAGGACTGAGACCGGTATCCTTTAAATGCGGGCCCGACTATATAGACCCTATGTTTCACAGGGAGGTTCTTTCGGTTCCCTCTTCAAACCTGGACACCTTTTTCTGCGGAGAGCAGGGAGTCAGAGACATACTGGCCTCAAGGGGAGAGGAGGGGGATATCGCCCTTATAGAAGGCGTCATGGGATATTACGACGGCCTGGCCGGAATAAGCCGTCTGGCCTCCACCTGGCATGTGGCGGCGGCCACTGAGACTCCCTCCATTCTCATGATAAACGGCAGGGGAAAATCTCTTTCCATGGCGGCGGAAATTAAGGGATTTATTTCATATGTGGAAAACAGCGGAATAAAGGGAGTGATTCTTTCAAGAGTTACGGGAGCCATGTACAGGGAGCTGAAAGCCATTATTGAGGATCAGCTTCAGGTTAAGGCTCTGGGATATCTTCCGGATATGAAGGAGTGCTCCCTGGAAAGCAGACATCTTGGGCTTGTGACCGCGGCTGAGGTAAAAAACCTTAAGGCTATAACAGACAGCCTGGGAGAGCAGGTTCTGGAAACAGTGGATCTGGAGGGGATAATCTCCATAGCCCGACAGGCTCCTCCCCTTGAGAAGCCCGCTTTATACCCTGCCTCTTCAGAAGGAGGAAGAGCCGGCAAGGTGAGAATAGCCGTAGCCAGGGACAAAGCCTTCTGCTTTTACTACAGGGAGAACATAAAGCTTCTTGAAAGCCTGGGAGCAGAGCCGGTATATTTCAGCCCCTTAAGCGACAGAAGGCTTCCTGAGGGAGCGGGAGGTCTTATTATAGGCGGAGGATATCCGGAGCTTTATCTTGAGGAGCTTCAGGAAAACAGCTCCATGAGAGAGGATATAAAAAGGGCCGTTAAGGAGGGTATGCCCTGCTTTGCCGAGTGCGGAGGCTTTATGTACCTCCACAGTGAAATAGAGGATGAAGAGGGACGGGCGTTTGAAATGGCCGGAGCTGTGGAAGGAAGATGCTTTCCCAAAGGAAGGCTGGTCCGCTTCGGGTACGTTAATCTTACAGCCGAGGAGGACAATCTCCTCTGCCGTAAGGGAGACGTGATGAAGGGACATGAGTTCCACTACTGGGACAGCACCCATCCCGGAGCTTCCTTCAGGGCGTCAAAGCCTATGAGGGACAGAAGCTGGACATGTATGGTTTCTGAAGGAAACCTCCTTGCCGGATATCCCCATGTTCATTTTCTCAGCTTTCCCAGGGTCGCGGAAAATTTTCTTGAGGCCTGCGTGAAATACGTGGGAAATACACGGGAAGAATTGACTTAATTAACAACATATGATAATATTTAAACATATTAAACAGACTGTTTCAGGTGCCCGGAAGCTCCGGGAGAATAGGGAAGTCAGGTGAAAATCCTGCGCGATCACGTCGCTGTGAAAGAACGGCCGCGTCAAAATATGTCACTGCCAGGGCGGGAAGACAGAACGCGGTGTCAAAGTCTTGAGCCAGAAGACCTGCCTGAAGGTAAAGGCATTTTCTTACGAGCGATGAGAGAGTGTAATGGATGCGATCACCAAGGCGTCACATATTATGCTGCTCCGGCTCATAGCAGCTTTTTTATTGGGAAATACAGCTTCAGATATCTCCGCGCTCTGCGGTACAGGCCGTAATTTCGGAAGAGGCTGACTGTTAAAGGAAATCCGGAGGGTCGGCATGAAGGAACTGAGAAAAGGATATACAACGGGAACATGCGCGGCGGCGGCATCAAAGGCCGCTGTTCTGGCGGCTCTCGGACAGAGGAGAAATTCCGTATGGGTTCTACTCCCCTCGGGAAGGAGCCTCGCAATTCCCATAGAGGAAGCAGGCTTTAATAAAGGAAGAGGCTTTGGCGCGGTAAGAAAATACAGCGGAGATGATCCCGACGTTACAGACGGCATACTTATATACAGCCGGGCGAGACTCGTTCCGGAGGAAGAGCCCTCCGTAAAGGTGACAGGAGGAGAGGGCGTGGGAAGGGTCACAAAGGCCGGTCTGGCCTGTCCTCCGGGAGAGGCGGCCATAAATCCCGTACCCATGGAAATGATAAAGAGAGAGACTCTGGAAGGAGCCCGAGAAGGAGGCTTTAAGGGGGCCGTTCATATAGAGATAATAATCCCTGAAGGAAGGAGACTGGCCGGGAAGACCTTTAATCCGCAGCTGGGAATAGAAGGAGGACTGTCCATACTGGGCACCAGCGGCATAGTGGAGCCCATGAGCGAGGACGCCATAAGAGGCACCATAAAGGCGGAAATAAGCGTTGAAGCCGCTTCCGGAGCCGAGTACATACTTATCGCTCCCGGAAATTACGGCGAGACATTTATAAAGGAGAAAATGAACCTGGGCGACGTTTACTGTGTCAAGTGCAGCAACTTCGTGGGAGACACCATCCATATGGCCGCGGAAATGGGCTTTAAGGGGATGCTCTTTACAGCCCACATAGGAAAGCTCTCAAAGGTGGCCGCGGGAGCCATGAATACCCATTCCAAATACGGAGACGGAAGAATGGAGGAGATGGCGGCAGCCGCCAGGGCCGCGGGAGCCGGTGAAGGAGTCCTTGAGGATATAAGAAAAGAAGTGACGACTGACGGAGCAGTGGAAATACTTAAAAGACACGGCTGCCTTCAGAAGGCAATGGATATTATAGCGGAAAGGGCCGCGGAAAACATGAGAAAGGAGGCAGGCCCTTCAATGGAAATCGCGGTGGTGATGTTTTCCAACAGGTACGGTCTTCTGGCCGAGACGGAAAACGCCGGCGCCATGGGAGAAAAGCTCAGAGGGAAAGGAAGAAAGTAATGGCCAAGCTCTACGGTATAGGAACAGGTCCCGGGGACTGGGAGCTGATGACCTTAAAGGCGGTGCGAATAATAAAGGAATGTGACATTATAGCTGTTCCGGGGTCGGGAGGAACCGTTAACGCCGCCTGGGAAACAGCGGCAAAGGCTGTGCCCGAAATAAGAAATAAGGAAATTATCAGGCTCAGTATGCCTATGACAAGAGACAGAGACATACTCGAGGAGGCCAGAGAAAGGGCGGCGGATACCGTAATGAAATTTCTCGGGGAATTTAAGGACGTGGCCTTCCTGACCCTGGGAGACCCCTCGGTATATTCCACCTATATGTACGTTCACGAGAAGGTAAGGAAAAGAGGAGGAGAGGCGGAGATGATTCCCGGCATCCCGTCCTTTTGCGCTGTTGCGGCCAGACTGGGGGAAAGTCTTACGGAAGCCCACATGCCTCTTCACATAATCCCGGCCTCCTACAAGGTGACGGAGGAGTGCGCGAAGCTTCCGGGGACCAGGGTTTTTATGAAAAGCGGAAGGCAGATGGGAAGACTGAAGAGGATTCTTGCGGAGCTTCCCTCCGCTGATGTGAAAATGGTTGAAAACTGCGGAATGGATAATGAAAAGGTATACCTTTCCGCGGAGGAAATAGATGAAAACGCGGGATATTTCGCGACGGTTATAGTGAAGGAAACAGGAGAAGAAAAATGATATATTTCGTGGGAGCCGGTCCCGGAGCGGAGGACCTTATAACTGTAAGAGGAAGAGAGCTTATAGAGCAGGCGGGCATGATAATATACGCGGGATCCCTTGTGAACAGAGAGCATCTGAAATACGCGCCGGAAGGCTGTGAAATCTTCGACAGCGCCTCCATGACCCTGGAGCAGGTTATAGAAGCCATGGAGGACGGCAATCGCAGGGGCCTGGATATAGTCAGGCTCCACACGGGAGACAGCAGCATATACGGAGCAGTAAGGGAGCAGATGGATATGCTGGATGAGCTTTCCATAGAGTATGAGGTTGTGCCGGGAGTAAGCTCCTTTTGCGGAGCGGCCGCTTCCTTAAAGGCGGAGTACACTCTTCCGGGAGTTTCTCAGACAGTGATAATAACAAGAATGGCGGGACGTACTCCTGTGCCCGGGAAGGAGGATATAGCCCTTCTGGCGGAGCACCGCGCCACCATGGTGATATTTTTAAGCGCGGGACTTCTCAGGCCTCTTACGGAAAAGCTCATAGAAGGAGGATACAGTAAGGAGTCGCCGGCGGCCATTGTTTACAAAGCCACATGGCCTGATGAGAAGGTGCTTCGCTGTACTGTGGGAACTCTGGCCGAGACGGCTGAGAAAAACGGTATCTCCAAAACAGCCCTCATAATAGTGGGGGACTTTCTCGGCGATAAATACCAGAGATCAAAGCTTTACCATCCGGCATTTTCCCATGAATTCAGACCATAAAGAGGAGACGGAAATGAAAATATACGTTGTCGGCATAGGGCCGGGCAGATATGATGAAATGACGGGAAGGGCGGAGAAGGCCCTTCTTGAGAGCGATGTAATAATAGGATACAAGGTATACATACAGCTTATAAGAGACAGGTTTTCCCACAAGGAGATGATAGAGTCGCCTATGAGAGGAGAAGAGGCAAGATGTGATATGGCGGTGGAGGAGGCTCTCAAGGGCAGAACTGTCTCCGTAGTATGCGGCGGAGATCCGGGAGTATACGGGATGGCGGGTCTCGTCTGCGGCAAGGCCGGAAAATACGAAGGCCTGCAGGTGGAGGTGGTGCCGGGGATAACGGCGGCCTGCAGCGGGGCGGCGGTTCTGGGGGCTCCCCTCATCCATGATTTCGCTGTAATAAGCCTCAGCGACCTTCTCACTCCCTGGGAGACCATAGAAAAACGTCTGAAGGCAGCCGCTGAGACCGATATGGTTATATGTCTTTATAATCCTGCCAGCAGAAGGAGAAGAGATCACCTTAAAAGAGCCTGTGAAATCGTAATGAAATACAGAAGCCCGGGCGCCGTCTGCGGCCTGGCGGTAAACGTAGGCAGAGACGGGGAAGAAGGAAGGGTAATGACCCTTGGACAGCTGGCTGAAACAGAGGCCGACATGTTTACCACGGTTTTTATAGGGAACAGCCGGACCAGGAATATAGGAGAAAAAATGGTGACTCCCAGGGGATATTCAGATGAAGATATTGTTATTTAAAGGGGAGGAAAAGCAATGGTACCTCTCCTGACAGGTGTTCTGGCTGATTTTATTTTCGGCGATCCCCGCGGGATGCCTCATCCCGTAAGGCTTATGGGAATTATTATAGAAAAAGGAGAAGGCCCCTTAAGGAGGATATTTCCCTCCTCTCCCGGGGGAGAAAGGGCGGCGGGAGCCCTTCTCTCCATAGGGGTGGTTCTCATATTCCTGATCCTTCCCGCGCTGATTCTCTGGGCCCTGGCCCTTGTAAATCCGTGGCTCTCCCTGGCCGCGGAGGCCTTTATGTGCTGGCAGGCAGTCTCTGTAAAGGGACTTAAAAAGGAAAGCATGAAGGTGGAAAAGGCCCTTGAGGAGGGAGACGTGGAAAAGGCGAGAGGAGCTGTGTCCATGATAGTGGGAAGAGACACGGAACGCCTTGATGAAAAGGGAATAATAAAGGCGGCTGTTGAGACAGTGGCTGAAAACACCTCCGACGGAGCCATTGCCCCCATGATGTTTATTATGGTCGGGGGAGCCCCTCTGGGATTTTTTTACAAGGCGGTAAATACCCTTGACTCCATGATAGGATATAAAAATGACAGATATATAAATTTCGGAGCCTTCGCGGCCAGGCTTGACGATGTATGTAACTTCATACCGGCCAGAGTCTCGGCTATGCTTATGGTCTGCGCGGCTTTTTTAACAGGCCTTGACGGAAGAAACGCCTGGAAAATATTCAGGAGGGACAGATTCAATCACGCCAGTCCCAACAGCGCTCAGACGGAAGCGGTATGCGCCGGCGCTCTCAGAATAAGACTTGCGGGAGACGCCTGGTACTTTGGAAAGCTTTACAGAAAAAAATATATAGGCGATGATCTCAGACCTGTTGAGGCGGCGGATATAAGACGCGCCAATATGCTTCTTTACGCCACCTCCCTTATTTGTCTCGGTCTGGGAGCCGCTTTGTGGATAATGGTGATTTTATGGATATAATACACGGCGGAGATATATATACGGCAGAGGAAAAGCTTAAAAGTGAAGGCATAGCTCCGGAGGATATTCTGGATTTTTCAGCCAACATCAATCCTCTGGACATGCCTGAAGGGGCGGCAAAGGCAGCGGCGGAAGCGATTTCCCTGTGCTCCCGGTACCCTGATCCTCTGTGCAGGAGACTGAGAAAACGGCTGGCCCTGTGGGAAAATGTGGGGGAGGAATCTCTCATCTTTGGCGCGGGAGCCGCCGACCTTATATTCAGAATATGCTTTGCCCTGAGGCCTGAGACGGGAACGGTAACAGCCCCCTCCTTTGAGGAATACCGGCTGGCCATGGAAGGAGCCGGCTCACAGGTAAAAGCCATTCCCCTCCATGAGAAAAACGGCTTCAGACCGGATTTTCAAAATATAAAAGAGGCTCTGGCGGGAAGCGATATTCTCTTTCTCTGTAATCCGGCAAATCCTACGGGCGCCCTTATGGAAAGAGATCTTCTTCAAAGGGTGGCCGCGGAATGTAAAAAAAACGGAACCATCCTTGTAATGGACGAATGCTTTCTCGATCTCACGGAGGACCCGGAGGAATATACTCTTAAGAGCCTTCTTGCCGAAGGAGACGGCATAATTATTTTAAAGGCCTTTACCAAGACCTTTGCCATGGCCGGACTGCGGCTTGGCTACGCCATATGCGCCTCCCGCGAAATAAGGGACAGGATAATGAGAGCCTCTCAGCCGTGGAGCGTTTCCGTGCCGGCTCAGGAAGCGGCCCTGGCCGCCCTTGAGGACGAGGATTATCTTAAAAGGTCAAGAGCTCTTATAAGAAAGGAAAAGGAACGACTGAAGGCGGCTCTTGAGGAGGCGGGATACAGGGTCTTTCCTCCGGCGGCCAATTACATATTCTTTAAATCAGAGGACATGGAGCTGAGAGAGGCTCTTGAACGGAAGGGAATACTCATAAGAAGCTGCGCCAACTACGAGGGCCTTTCAGAAGGGTATTACAGAGCGGCCGTAAGAAGGCCGGAGGAAAACGACAGGCTTATTAAGGAGCTCAGAAAGAGAAAGGAGAGCCTATGGCAAAGAGTATAATGATACAGGGAACAGCCTCAAACGCCGGAAAAAGCCTCATAGCCGCCGGGCTGTGCAGAATATTCGCCGAGGACGGATACAGAGTCGCCCCCTTTAAGGCTCAGAACATGGCCCTTAATTCTTTTATAACAGAGGAGGGCCTTGAAATGGGAAGGGCGCAGGTGGTTCAGGCGGAGGCGGCGGGCCGCGCTCCTTCTGTGCTCATGAATCCGGTGCTTTTAAAGCCTACAGACGACAGAGGATCTCAGGTAATAGTAATGGGAGAGGTGTGGAAGAACATGAGCGCCTCTCAGTACTACCGCCATAAAAGGGAAATCGTTCCATACGTGAAGGAGGCCTTTGAAAAGCTCTCAGAGCAAAATGACATAATAGTAATCGAAGGGGCCGGAAGTCCGGCGGAGATAAACCTCAAGGAAAACGATATAGTAAACATGTATATGGCCAGGCTGGCGGAAGCCCCTGTGCTTCTGGCAGGCGACATAGACAGAGGAGGAGTTTTCGCCTCCCTGGCGGGTACGCTCCTTCTTCTGGACAGTGATGAGAAGAAGTACCTTAAGGGATTTATTATAAACAAGTTCAGAGGAGACCCGGAGCTTCTGAAGCCGGGACTCAGGATGCTGGAGGAAATGACCCAAAGGCCTGTAGCGGGAGTGATCCCCTTCCTCGACGTGGATATCGACGATGAGGACAGCCTGTCGGAACGATTTGGAAGGAGGGCAGGCATTCCACTGGTGGACATTGCTGTCATAAGGCTTCCGAGAATATCGAATTTCACCGATATGGGAGCCTTTGACGCTGTAGAGGGAGTTTCCGTAAGATATCCGGGACAGGCCCGGGAGCTGGGAAATCCCGACCTTATAGTTATACCGGGAACCAAGAACACCATGGGAGACCTGATGTGGATGAGAGAAAGCGGCATGGAGGCGGCGGTAAAAAAGCTTTCGGCCGCCGGCACACCGGTTTTCGGCATATGCGGAGGCTATCAGATGCTGGGAGAAAGCCTGGAGGATCCTTACGGCGTGGAGCACGGCGGAGCCATGAGAGGCATGGGGCTTCTTCCGGGAAAGACGGTCTTTGAAAAGGAAAAGAGAAGAACAAGAGTAAAGGGAAGGTTCGAAAGCCCGGGGGGAATTTTTAAATGCCTTTCGGGAATGGAAATTGAAGGCTACGAAATACATATGGGAGCCACTGACAGAAAAGGGGAGCCTCTGGTAACCATATGGGAGGAAGAAGGAAAGGAAACCGCCGACGGTATGAGCGGGGAAAACGTATGGGGCTCCTACGTTCACGGAATATTCGACGGCGAGGGAATCGCCGCGGCTCTGGCCAGGGAGCTTATGAAGGCCAAGGGAATGGACCCGGGACAGATAAAGGAAATCAATGTAAAGGAATACAGAGAAAGCCAGTACAGCAGGCTGGCCGGGGGCATAAGAAAGGCCATGGACATGGACCTGGTTTACAGCATTATAGAGAAGGGAATATGAAATGGATAAAAGAGAAAATAAGGAGGCGGTGCTTCTTCCGGGTGAAATAGAGAAGAGAAGCTTTGAAATAATAACGAAAGAGATAGGGGACCGTACCCTTGATCCTTTTGAGGAGCCGGTAATAAAAAGAGTCATACATACAAGCGCTGATTTTGATTATCTTGAAAACATGTACTTTTCTCCCGGAGCCGTTGAAAAGGCCATGGAAGCCGTGAAAAATGGGACTCTCATAGTTACTGACACCAATATGGCGAAGGCGGGAATCAACAAGAAAAAACTGGCCTCCTTCGGAGGAGAGGCTGTCTGCTTCATGGCTGACGAGGACGTGGCCCGGAGGGCCGGAAAAGAAGGAACCACCAGAGCGGCGGCCTCCATGAAAAAGGCGGCGGAGCTTAAAAGACCGTGTATATTCGCCGTAGGAAACGCGCCTACCGCTCTGTTTGCTCTGAGAGACCTTATGGAGGAAGGCATTGTAAAGCCTCAGCTGATAATAGGAGTTCCCGTAGGCTTTGTAAACGTAGTGGAGTCAAAGGAAGAAATTATAAAAGCGGCGGAAAGAGCCGGCTGCCCCTGTATAGCGGCTAGAGGCAGAAAGGGAGGCAGCAATGTGGCGGCGGCCATAGTAAACGCCATCCTTTATCAGATAGATGACAGAAGATAGTATTGTCAATTGAACCAAAATCCCTCTTGAATCATATGATGTAATAGTATGATCCGGAGGGATTTTTAAATTCCGGGAATCTATTATAAGGTGGGAAGATTATGGGATGTATTACAGACTGCGGACAGCGCTGTCAGAGGTGCTGCCATCCGGTGGAAGGACCTGCAGGGCCGACGGGACCAAAGGGAGATCCCGGAGAAAGAGGCCCTGCAGGAGCGACAGGAGCCACAGGCGCGGAGGGCCCTATGGGCCCTGCAGGCCCCACAGGAGCAACGGGCCCCGCCGGAAGAGCAGGAGAGGCAGGGGCAACGGGAGCGGCAGGCGAGAGGGGAGCAACGGGCCCCACTGGAGCAACAGGACCAACGGGACCAGCCGGTCCCGCGGGAACCCAAGGCAGCAGAGGCCTTACAGGCCCCACAGGTCCCGCGGGTGAGGACGCCCACGATATATTCGCCTCCTTTATAGGATATGAGGAGGTTTTTTCGGGAGGAAGCCTGATAATACTCTACCCTTCTGTAGAGGACGTTACAGGCAATATAACGGAGGAGGATTTTTCTCATATAAATCTGACTCCCGGCTACTATCTTGTCTCCTACGGTGTGTCGGGCATACTGAGGAATCCCAGCTATATTCAGGTGACTCCTTATTACAACGGGGCTCCGCACCTTGAGACGGGGGTATACTTCGCCACATCGGCCGACGGATCGTCAGTCTGCGGCTCCGCTCATTTTGTTCTTGAGGCTCCCGGGGACACTGTTTTTTCCCTCAGCTACAGCGGCGCTCAGGCGGTTGTGGACGGAGCGGTGACCATAACCTTTCTGAAGCTTAACAGACCTTTATAGGATTGTAGTGTTCACAGGCGAACACGGTTAGGAGGTTTTTTTGGATAGAGTTGTAATAATAGGCGGAGGCTGGTCGGGATGCGCGGCGGCCCTTTCAGCGGTAAAGGCGGGAGGAGAAGTGGTTCTCCTGGAAAAGACAGACCTTCTTCTGGGCCTGGGAAATGTGGGCGGAATAATGAGAAACAACGGCAGATATACAGCCGCGGAGGAAAACATAGCTCTGGGAGCAGATGAGCTTTTTCATGTGACCGACAGCTGCGCCAGACATAAGGGAATAGACTTTCCGGGCCACAGCCATGCCAGCCTCTACGATGTGACAAAGGTGGAGCCTCAGGTAAGGCGGCTTCTTAAGGGGGCGGGAGTGGAAATAAGATTTATGACAAGAGCCGTAGATGTGGAGCTGAGAAAGGAGAAAGGGGAGGAAGGAGCTGTAGAGAGCCTGCTTCTGGCGGGAGGAGAGAGGCTTAAAGGCGATGTGTTTGTAGAGACTACAGGCTCCACAGGCCCTATGGGAAACTGCCTTACATACGGCAACGGATGCTGTATGTGTATTCTCAGATGTCCTGCCTTCGGACCTCGCGTAAGCATAAGCGCCAAGGCGGGAGGAAGCGATATAATGGGGCGCAGAAGCGACGGATCCTTCGGAGCCTTCAGCGGCAGCGGAAAGCTTGAAAAGAGATCTCTTTCGGAGGAGCTGCAGAGGGAGCTGGATGAAAAGGGAGTGGTGATAGTTCCTCTTCCGGAAAAGGCAGTCAACAGAGACAAGCTGGGACTCAAGGTGTGCAGGCAGTACGCTCTCGATGAGTTCGCGGAGAACATAATACTCCTCGATACAGGCTACGCCAAGATAATGACTCCCTTCTTCGATCTTGAAAGCCTGAGAGAGCTTCCGGGCTTTGAAAACGCCAGATACGCAGATCCATACGCGGGAGGAAAGGGAAATTCCGTAAGATACCTTTCCGTAGCCGAAAGGGATAACGCCATGAAAGTCTCCGGCGTGGAAAATCTCTTCTGCGGAGGAGAAAAATCAGGTCTCTTTGTAGGCCATACGGAAGCCATTACCACAGGCAGCCTGGCAGGCCACAACGCCGTAAGGTATCTTAGAGGGATGAAGCCTCTGATTCTGCCTGAAGGTCTCGCGGCGGGAGATCTTATAGCCTTTGCCAACAGTAGCCTGAAAACGGAAAAGGGCCTTATGACCAGATACACCTTCGCGGGAGCGGAATATTTCGACAGAATGAAGGAAAAAAACCTTTACACAACGGATACTGAGGAGATCAGAAGGAGAGTAAAAAGATACGGTTTAGATGATATATATAAGGAAAATTTAACATAAATGGGCTATTTATTACATTTAAAGAGCTGTTTGTTACAATTCCCCCAATAAAGCTGAAAAAGTGCTAAAATAATTATACAATTTTTAAAGGTTGAACATATTATTGATTTAGGGGAGAAGTATGCTGAAAATTTTAATCTGTGATGACGATGAAATATTTCTTAAAAGCCTTAAGAAGGACATATTGAAAATCGCGGGGGACAGGGTTAACAGCATAGAGATTTTTAAAGAGAAGGAGCAGCTTGATTTTTATATAGCCGACAGTGTTAATGAAGTGAATGTCGCTATAATAGATATAAAGGTAAACAGCGACAACGGTATAGATATAGCCAGGGAAATACTGGAGACAAGGCCCAACTGCCAGATTATATTCGTTTCCGCCTACGACGAGTATTTTCTGGAGGTCTATTCTGTGGACCATATATACTTCCTGAAAAAGCCGGTGGAGGAGGAGCAGCTTGAAAAGGCTCTCCGCCGGGCCGGCGAAAAGCTGGATGATCTGAAGGCTAAAAGCATAGTGGTAAAAAACAGAAAGGGAATACACAGAATTCCCTTTGCGGACATACTGTATTTCGAAAAGGAAAAGCGGCGTATACACATAAACACCGCCGAGGGGGTAATAACATATTACGGCAGCTTTGAGGAGCTGGGAAGGAGCCTGGACGAAAGATTTGTCAGGTGCCATAACAGCTACATTGTCAACATATACAGAGCAAGGGAGCTGAGCGAGAGAAAATTCCGCTTCGGAAGCGGCAAGCCTGTCCCTGTAAGCAAGACGTATTTCACCCATGTGCGTGACGAATTCCTTAAATACCTGGGCATAGAAGGGGAGAAGGAGTAGGGGCGGCGCTCAGCCCAGGAGGAAGGAAACCGTGGTCCTGAAGGAGGTTCCAAGATCCTCCATTTCCAGAAGGCCGCCGTGCTTTCCCGTTATTTCTCTTATGATTTCCATTCCGAGGCCGTGACCTGCGGCCTCTTTTTTCGTGGAGGCCATATTGTTTTTTAAGGGCGCCGCAAGAGCTGACTTGGAGTTTTCCACCTTCAGTATCCAGGCTCCCTTTTTTGAAAAGCCGCGAACACGGACAAAAGGAGCTTCCCGGGAGGCTGAGCCGCTGCCTGCTTCCGCGGCGGCTCGGGCGGCGTTATCAAGAAGATTTCCAAGAAGAGCCACAAGCTCTATTTCTGTCAGGAACCCTGAAGGAAGATCCCTCAGCTCGGCTTCAAAGGAAACCTTTTCTTTGCGGCAGAGGACGGCCTTACTGTGGAGAAGGGCGTCTGTTACCGTGTTCCCCGTTTGGAAATTTGAAATAAAATCGCCGCAGCGGCTGAGACAGTCTTCTTCAAGCTCCGTCCGTGAGGAAGCGGCCTCCTCCGGAGAGGCAAGGGCTCGAAGCTGCCGGGTAAATGAAGAGGCCTCACTGCAGAGGGAGAAAATATGATCCATATAATCGTTTTGAAGCCTCCAGCTTTCCAGAAGCTTCTGATTTTCTCTTTTCAGCTTCGAAAGCTGACGGGCAAGACCCAGAAGGCACAGACAGCCGGCGGTCAGAAGGCTGATGACAAGTATCAGAATGAGATGAATAAATTCCATGCTTTCCCCTCCTTTTCAGCTCTTATTTCGCCATTGCGTCCTTTAATGATTTCGTGAATAAGTTGAAAATACGGGTCGCGCCGCAGCCTTTTCAGCTGACTCTTCCCGGACCCTTTCTCAAGGGTAAGGACAATTGCTCCGCTTTTTCCTTCCTTCTCCGGCGTTTCTGCGAGGGCCCAGCCGCGGGAGGACTCTGTAAGAGCCCTGATAAAGGCGAAGACCTCATAGCTTTCTCTCTGTGAAAGCCCGGGCAGAGTCCGGCTGATTTCCTCCTGAAGGGGAGCAAGGAGCTCCTCTATATCCGAGCATTTATCAAGGAGCTGATTTCTGTAGCGCTCCTCCTCACGGGAGTCAGGCGTTCCTATGGCCCTCAGCATGGACATATGGTTTACCATATCGTGCTTAAGCATGTGAAGCTTCCTGTTGAGGGCTCCCAGCCCTTTGTAATACTGATATTCAATGTCCATTTCAAGAGTCATTATTTCCTTCCTGAGACATTCCTGTCTGTATCTTGAAAGAACCAGATAAAAGGCCAGAATGAAGAATACGGCAAAGACAGCTATGAGAATACAGGCCGAGAGGAATCCCTTCAGGGAGGAAATCCCCGAGGAGGCGAGAAGGACAGAGGCGCTGAAGGCAAAGAAGCCCTCCAGAAGTACGAGGCTCAGCATAATAACGCTTATAAGAGCAGGGCTCTGCCTTCTGAAAAATTTTATGATTTTTCCGGAAGCCGGGCGGAATATAAGAAAAGCCAGTCCATAGGAGAGAAGGCTCTCCGCCAGCGCGGGGAAATCGGACCATTGGGATGCGAGGGCCAATGGGGCGCAGCCGGGGAAAACCGCCTGACGTAAAAGACTGAGAGGCGCGAGTATAAGTATTTCCAGGGAGAAAAACAGCCATAAAAGGAGCATACTGATAAATGGATTTTCCCTGGTAAACCATGAAAAGAAAAACATGAGAAATCCGTAATTTAAAACAATGAGAAAAAGAGAGGTCATAAAATCACCGTCAGGGCCCGTCCCCGCCTCATTGTATGTGGTTGCCCAGCTGAGAAACGAGTACAAAAGAAAAAACAGAAAAATTATCAGCCTTCCCGCGGCGGAAGATCTTTTGAACTCCGACAGATGTACGGTCAGGGCATATGAAAAAAGCGCATCGACTATACAGTCGGTCCCTATAAAAATGTAATAAGGATTAAGCATAAGGCAGTCCCCCGTTTTTTCACTTTATCGGTTGAGATATTATTATTACATATTGCTGATTTTATTTCCATACTCAGATGTAAAATCATCTATAATATTGCCTTATTTGCCCGCCGAGAGTATAATATTAACAACATATGTCGAAAACTTAAAAGGCGAGCATATGGAAACATACGGAAAGAGGTAAACGATTATGGAAGACAAGGAAAAGAAGACTCAGCAGGCGGGAAGCTGCGATTCGGACTGCAGTCACTGCGCCAGCGCGGGACATTGCGGCAGTCAGCCTCAGAGCCTTCTGGAAAAGACAAATGATTTTAACGATATTAAAAAGGTAATAGCCGTAGTCAGCGGCAAGGGAGGCGTGGGAAAATCCCTGGTAACCTCTTTAATGGCGGTGACAATGAAGAGGCGGGGATACAAAACGGGAATCCTCGACGCGGATATTACGGGGCCGTCCATACCAAAGGCCTTCGGCATAGAGGAAAAGGCCTCGGCCAATGAGCTGGGAATATTTCCCATAAGCACAGGAACGGGAATAGAGACTATGTCTGTAAACAACCTTCTGGAAAACGATACGGATCCTGTCATCTGGAGAGGACCTGTTATAGCGGGAACTGTAAAGCAGTTCTGGACAGACGTTCTGTGGGGAGAGGTGGACTACCTTTTCGTTGACATGCCTCCGGGAACGGGAGACGTGCCTCTTACGGTGTTCCAGTCGCTTCCCGTAGACGGAATAATAGTGGTGACATCGCCTCAGGAGCTGGTTTCCATGATAGTCGCCAAAGCCGTAAAAATGGCGGAGATGATGGATATTCCGGTGCTGGGAATTGTGGAGAACATGTCATACCTTAAATGTCCCGACTGCGGCAGCGAGATTTCGGTTTTCGGACCCGGCAAAACCGTCGAAGCCGCTGAGGAGCACGGCCTTGAGGTTCTGGGGAGAATCCCCATTGATCCCAGGCTGGCGGCAGCCTGCGACAGGGGCATGATAGAAACCTTTGAAGGAAACTGGCTCGAGGAAGCGGCCGACAGGCTGGAGAAAATGTAAGGAGCCGCCGAAGAAAAGCCGCGCCGCCGTCGCGGAGATGTCCGATAAGGGTCTCATTCTCTGGGGAGGGAAGAGACGGCGGCGTTTTTTGTGAAGAAGACCGGAAAATGAAGGAGAAGTGTTAAAATGAGTTCCAAGGAAAAAGGGCTGCCGTGGCTGCCCTTCAGACTGTAGGCAAAAGTCCAACTTCAAGGAGAGAGGTTGGACTTTTTCTATGCATATATGATATCAATTTTGTGTAGGTTGATTTTGAATAATACAAATAAATGATGAATTTTACGCTTTAAAGAAGTGTCTCCATCCCGCCTGCTTAGCATGTTCACCAGCTTTTTCATGTTCATGCAGGTAAATGTCAATCCCACCTTCATTCTCATTTTCTTCTTCCCTAAAAGATTCGTATATCTCATGGCATGATGCTCTTTTGCTGTACCGAAATTACGCTCTATGGTCTCTTTTCTCTTTCCATAGAGCTCTTTCATCCCTGTCGTATGCCTGATATCCTCGCAGATCTCCATATATCCTTCCCATATAT
Source organism: Candidatus Allocopromorpha excrementigallinarum (assembly GCA_018714925.1). Taxonomy (GTDB): domain Bacteria; phylum Bacillota; class Clostridia; order Peptostreptococcales; family Anaerovoracaceae; genus Lentihominibacter; species Lentihominibacter excrementigallinarum. The sequence continues at coordinate 1,309 of DVMP01000078.1, read as the reverse complement.
GACGTGTTATGACCTTTACATGATTCTTACTCTCAGTGCATTGTGAAAGGTATGGACAATTCTCACATATATTGCCATCGCTTTTATATTCTCTATAACCGTCTCTGTTAGTAGTTGAGTACTTCAATATCTGATCAGCAGGACAAATGTAGCAGTCATAATATTCATCATATACATATTCGTGCTTTCGCAAGAAGCCTTTCTTTGTCATGGGTCTCTTATATGGGAACAGCGGAGTGATGTCTTCGTCTATCAAAAGTTTTGCTATCGCGGGTATCTTGTATCCTGCGTCCATTACCATCGTTTTGATATCATACTTCTTCAGCTTCTCATAAAGTGTAGGAAATGTCCTGCTATCATGTTCGTTACCAGGGTGTACACTGTAATCGAGGATCCATCCATTTTCATCACATGCAGTCTCTATTGAATATGCGAATACTTCTTTGTGTTCTCCTTTGTGGAACCAGCCGCTCTCGGGATCTGTACTGCTTTGTTTCTGCTCTTTCAGCTCACTCATATCCATCTGCCCGCTTCCCGGGTCCCCATCATTGTCATCTCTGTCATCTTTATCGTCTTTTTCCTTTAACGGCTTCTTACCATGCGCAATTCTGTCTGCATTGATCTCCGCCTTCAGCTTCTCATCATAGAATCTGGCGCTTTTCTTTGCTACCAGTATTTTCTTTGATTTCTTTCTGTTTGCTGCTGCTTTTACATGTGTTGCATCTATGAATACCGTATCCGTATTTATCAGTTCGCATTTCATGCACTGCAGCAGTATCTGTTGAAATATCTGCTCGAACAGATCAGTCCCTTCGAATCTTCTTTTGTAGTTCTTGCCGAATGTTGAAAAATGTGGCACTTTATCGTAAAAGTCGAGACCTAAAAACCACCTGTATGCCATATTCACTTCGATCTCTTTTATCGTCTGACGCATACTCTTTATCCCGTACATATATTGGATGATCGGTATCTTTATCAGCGTTACAGGATCGATCGATGGTCTTCCGGTTTCTTGCGAATACCTGTCTTCCACAAGATCATATATGAATTCGAAATCTATATATTTATCTATTTTCCTGAGCAGATGATCCTGAGGTACGAGTTCATCTATCGAGATCATCTGTATTTGTTTTTTCTTGTCTTCGGTATCGATCTTTGTGAGCAAAGCGGCATACTCCTTTCGTTTTCCTTTATTTTATTATATCATATTTATCGCCTTGATCATTGAAATTTCAACATTTTATCTCATTTTATGCATAGAAAAAGTCCAACCTCTCTCCTTGAAGTTGGACTTTTGTCTACAGTCTGA
>DVMP01000007.1 GCA_018714925.1 Candidatus Allocopromorpha excrementigallinarum | reverse complement strand
GATCCTCGGTCTCGTATCTCCAGCCTCTGGGACATGGAGAGAGGATGTTGAGAAAGCAGGGTCCTTCTGTATATATGGCCTTGTATGACTTTTCGTGAAGATCCTTGAAATTGCCGTAAAAGGTGGTCTGGGCGGCGTAAGGTATATTGTGGGCCGCTATTATGGCTGTCAGATCCTTCTTGTTCTGTATTTTGCCCGGTATGGTCTCTCCCGCCGGAGAGGTGGTGGCATCGGCAAATCTTGGAGTGGATGAGGATCTCTGGATGCCTGTGTTCATGTATGCCTCGTTGTCGTAGCACACGTACACCATATCATGGCCTCTTTCCATGGCTCCCGAAAGAGACTGAAGACCTATGTCATATGTGCCTCCGTCTCCCCCGAAGGCTATGAACTTAAAGGTGTCCTCTATTTTTCCACGCTTTTTAAGCACTCTGTAGGCCGTTTCCACGCCTGCCGCAGTAGCCGCCGCGTTTTCAAAGGCGCTGTGTATGTAGCTGTCGTAGTAGGCTGTGTGCGGATATATAAATGTAGAAACCTCAAGGCAGCTGGTGGCGTTGGTTATTACCGCCCTGTCCTCGGGCTTTAAGGCTCTCAGCACGCCTCTGACGGCTATTCCGGCTCCGCATCCGGCGCAGAGTCTGTGGCCTCCCGCCAGCCTTTCCGGTTTTTCTACCTCTTTTTTCAGATTGTATGCCATTTCATGTTTCTCCTATTCTTCGTATTCCCGGTGGTCGACCGTTCGCCTCCGGCTCTCTCCGACTCGCCCCTCAGGGCTCGCCGCTGTCCATTTTGCCTTGCGAATCGCTCCGCTCTTCGGGCAAAAGGGCAACCCGCCAACGGCGGTTTCTCCTATTCTTCGTATTCCCGGTGGTCGAAACCGCCTTCGCCGTAGCGGGAGTCTCTTACTCCCACGTATCTGTATACGTCGCCGGGGTCGTCGGTATCGCATATGATAAAGAGATCGTTGTATATCTCGTAGTAGTCTTCAACTGTTATGTCTCTTCCGCCCAGGCCGTATATGTAATTTATGGCGTAGGGCTTGTCATGCAGGTCGTAGAGAGAGTTTCTCGCCTCGTTAAAGAGAGGACCTCCGCTGTTGGAAAAGCTCTCGGCCTTATCCATTATAGCTACGGCCTTTACCTTGCACATGGCTTCGGCCAGAGGAACTCTCGGGAAGGGTCTGAAGACTCTCAGCTTTATGAGTCCCACCTTCTTTCCCTCGGCTCTCAGTCTGTCCACAGCCTCCTTGCCTGTTCCGGCGCTGGAGCCTATGACAACCAGGGCCACCTCCGCGTCGTCCATCATGTATTCCTCAAAGAAGCCGTATTTTCTTCCCGTAAGCTTTTCGTATCTCTTGGCCACGTCCATTATTATAGGCATGGCGTCCTTCATGGCCTGAGCCTGCTGCCTCTTAACCTCCATATAATAAGGAGAGATTCCGTAGGGACCTACGGCCAGAGGGTTTTCCGCCTTCAGAAGATAGTTCTCGGGATTGTAGGCTCCCACAAAGCTCTTTACATCCTCGTCCTCCAGAAGCTCTATATTGGAAACTCCGTGACTGGTTATGAAGCCGTCCTGACAGATCATAATAGGGAGTCTTATGGTCTCTGATATGGGCATGGCCTGTATGAAATTATCATAGACCTCTTGGTTGGTCTCGGCGTATATCTGTATCCATCCCGAATCCCTGGCTCCCATGGAATCGGAATGGTCGTTGTTGATGTTTATAGGCCCCGTAAGGGCTCTGTTTACCACCGCCATGGTTATGGGAAGCCTGGCTGAGGCCGCTACGTAGAGAAGCTCCCACATATAGGCCAGTCCCGCCGATGAGGTGGCGGTCACAGCTCTGGCTCCCGCGGCGGAGGCTCCTATACATACGGACATGGCGCTGTGCTCCGACTCTACGGCCACAAACTCAGTGTCAACCTCTCCGTCAGCTATATACTGGGAAAAATACTGAGGGATTTCCGTGGAAGGAGTAATAGGAAAGGCTCCCATTACGTCGGGATTTATCTGTTTCATAGCTATTGCCACGGCTTCGTTGCCTGACATTCTGTCTCTCTTGGCCATTTACTTTTCCTCCTTTACGAAATCTATGGCGCCGAAGGGACATACCTTGACGCATATACCGCAGCCTTTGCAGTGGGCAAAGTCAAAATCAAGTCTCTTTCCGTCCTTTACTGGAATGGAGCTGTCGGGACAGAAGGGAACGCAGAGCATACAGTGTCTGCATCTGTCCTCCTTGAAGACGGGAACCATTACCCGCCATTCGCCTGTTTCCACCAGCCTTGATGTGGCCGGCTCGTATATTTCCGCACCTGTGGTTATATCCTGCCAGGTGATTCTTTCGTCTATATCCTTTGCTCTCGTTTTCATTATCCTACCTTTACCCCTTCCATAGATTTTACCAGAGCCTTCATATTTCCCTCTATAAGCTCCTCCTTGTGAACGAACTTATGCTCAAAGGACTCTTTCATGTCCCTGATGAATCTTTCCTGATCTATTACATGGCTCACCTTTACCACGGCTCCCAGCATAGGTGTGTTGGGGAAATTCCTTCCCAGGGCGTCCATGGATATTTTCTCGGCGTCTACGGTGCAGACCCTGCCCTTATACCCATTGAGAAGAGGTCTCAGCTCCTCCGGTGATTTCCTGCTGTTTATTATAAGGGCTCCGTCCTCCTTGAGGCCCTTTGTAACGTCAACTGATTTTAAAAGGGTCTCGTCTACCACCACCACGTAGTCGGGAGTGTATATGTTTGAATGCACCTTGCAGTGCTCATCGGTTATGCGGTTATAGGCTGTAATAGGCGCGCCCATTCTCTCAGGTCCGTATTCGGGAAATCCCTGAACATGCTTTCCCGAGCTGAAGGCCACGTCCGCCAGAAGGAGACACGCTGTCTTGGCTCCCTGGCCGCCTCTTCCGTGCCATCTTATTTCCACGGTCCGGTTAAGTCTCTTTGTCATTTTCATCGCTCCTGTACTGATTATTTTTTCTTTATTCCGCGCTTTCCAACCTTTTGGTTTTATGTAAACCTTTTTGGCTGCCGCTTTTATTCTGAAGCATAAGATTTAAAAGCCCTGCGCGTCCTGTATTAGACTACATTAGCGCAGAGCTTCTGTCAATAGGTTTTCAATACTTTTTTATGTTTGCAAACAAAAATTTTACTTCAATTTTGTTTTATCTACCAATTTGTTCCGGAAGGAGAGCTGCTGTCAGGTACAGGGTCTTAAAGAGGATTATCGCTGAAGGGAATTTCTCAATCTGCTGTCAGAGGTGCTGTTTCAGCTCCCGTTATTTTCATAAGCTCCTTCAGAGGCAGCTCCATCTGAAGTCCCACCTTGCCTCCGCTGACTATGATGGTCTCAAAGTCTTCCGCTGAGATATCTATAGCGGTGGGAAGGGGCTTTTTCATTCCCACAGGGGAGCAGCCGCCCTTGATGTAGCCTGTAGTCTGAGTGAGAAGCTTTGATCTGAGCATTTCCATTTTCTTCTCGCCAAAATGGCGGGCCGCCTTTTTCAGATCCAGCTCGCCTCCCACAGGTATGACGCATACGTAGTTTTCTCCGCCGGCTCCCGCCGTTACCAGGGTTTTGAAAACCTGGCCGGGATTCTGGCCCAGGGCCCGCGCTACGGACAAGCCGTCAAGAAAGCCCTCCGGGGCGTCGTATTCGTACGTTTTATAGGGTATTCCCGCGGCCTCCACCATTCTCACGGCATTGGTCTTATGGGTATGCTTATCTTTCTTTCTGGACATGTCCGCCTCCTGATATGGCTTTCATATAATCTTCTCTCAAAAGGGAGTAGCATCTTACGTTTCTGACGCTGCCGTCGTATATTCTGTAGGCGTATCTCAGAGTTCCCTCGTATGTAAAGCCGCTTTTTTCTATTACCCTCTGACTTCTTACATTGTTTTCCGCCGTCCTTATCATTACTATATCTATGTTTAAAAGGGAAAAGGCGTACCATAGAACACGGCCTACGGCCTCTGTCATATAGCCCTTTCCCCAGCAGTCCTCGCTGAGGGAATAGCCCAGCTCACGGCTGTTTATATTTTCTCTGTAGGGGTCATCTTCAAGGGCCACGCTCCCCACTACTCTTCCTGTCTTAAGCTCTGTTATGGCCCAGGTGGTGTTGGCCAGAAAGACAGCCTCTATTATCATCCTCGACTCCGCCACATCTCTGTGGGGCTTCCACCCCGCCCAGGGTCCCACATTGGGATTTTTAGCGTACTCAAAGAGATCGGGCGCGTCCTTTTTGTTCCACATTCTCAGACACAGTCTCTCTGTTTCAAGGGTAGGTACCTTTACTTTTCTCATGGTTTCCTCTTTTCCGCCGCGCCGCCGATGCTGCCTTACAGGCCGGACTGCCGAAGCTGCCGGGATATGGGGCCTGTAAAGGCCGGCCCGTTAAAGCGGCCCTGCCAGGGATCCTCAGAGACAGCCTGAACGCGACTGTGGAGTTTTACATTATTTATAATACCATTCACACGGTAAAAATCAACAGCATATGATGATGGTGAAGGAGGTGCTGAAAATGCGCAGAAGATTTTTAGCTGTGTTCCTTCCTTTGATGATAGCCTTTTCCCTGGCTCTTCCCGTAACGGCTTCCGCCGCTGAGGAGAAAACCTATACGGGTATGGATGTCAGCATCTGGCAGGGAGAGATAAACTTCCAGAGAGCCAGGGCCGCCGGCATTGAAGCCGTATATATAAGGGCGGGAGAGGGCTCCAATATAACAGACAGATATTTTGAAAGAAACTACGAGAACGCCAGAGCGGCGGGACTGAAGTACGGTTTCTACCACTATGTTACCGCCCGCTCAGTAAGCGAGGCCCAGGAGCAGGCCGACTTTTTCGCCAGTCTCATAAGAAGCAAGCCGCAGGATATGAGGGCTGCCATGGATTTTGAGAATCTTTCGGGACTTACTGCCGAGGAATCCGTGAGAATAGCCGAGGCTTATCTTGAAAGGCTGGAGGAACGGCTGGGCCATACTCCGGCGGTATACTCAGACGCTTATGACGCTTCCTCTGTCTGGAAATCAAATCTGACAAAATACCCTCTGTGGGTGGCCGAATACGGTGTGGAAAGTCCGAGAACTATTGGAGGATGGGAGTCATGGTCCGGATTCCAGTACAGTGACAAGGGCTCTGTAAGCGGCGTCAGCGGTCACGTTGACAGGGATTATTTCAGAGGTGATATTTTCCTTACAGACGAGGAGCAGGCATCGGGAAAGCAGATCCGTCATGATTACAGCAAGGCCAACGACGGCTGCTCCGGCTCCGATACAGGCCAGAGCGGCGAGTATATCTCTTACACCGTGGAAAGCGGCGACACCTTGTGGTCTATTTCAAGAGAGTACGGTACCACCGTGGAAATACTCACGGAAATAAACCGTATATCAAACCCCGATTTAATATACACGGGGCAGAAGCTTCTGATTCCTCGTTAATTTAAAATATAATCTGCAATATAAAGAAGGAATACAGAAAAACAGCCAAGGGAGCCGCCCCTCCGTCCGGTCTGACCGGTTGCCTGAGGGATGGCCCCCTGCTTAATATGGACTTTGTCAAATGAACAGCGCGAAAGCAGCTGCTACATATTTTTTCTGGTTTCGTATATTACGGTTCCGGCGATTCCCACAACTGCCAGAAGCATAAGACCTCCTATGAGAGCCAGAGGGCTTTCGTCTCCTGTAGCGGCTTCAGAGGAGGATGTCCCGCGGCTCTGAGATACCGCTTCTCCGTCAGCAGCTGGCGGCTGATTATCGCCCGGCAGCTGTCCCGGCCGGCCGTCTCCTGTAAATGTAGCTTCCGAGGCGGAGCCTCCCAGAGTATAGGCTGCCAGTGTGCCCGATACCTCACAGGCCGCCAGAAGCATGTGCTTTCCCGAAGGATTTTTCTCCGCGGGAACAAAGGCCATGCCTTCAGGAGCCACGTCTCCCTTTACGGTTTCGGAAAAATCTCTTGTGTTAATGTAGTTGACGTATTTTGACGATGCCGGGTCGGTTACATCGTACACCATTATTCCTCCTATACGCTCAAGGGCCGTAAAGGCGAAAATTCTGTCTCCCAGCTCAGTTACTGTCACAGCCTCAGGCTCCGGTCCTTTTTTGGCGCTTCTGCTGTCTATGTCTGTATCGTCATTGGAGCAGTTAAACCAGCTTTCCAGATACCGGGCTGTTTTTTCCTCAAACTGGCTGCCGCTGTCGTATACCAGCTCCATGGTATCGGCTCTGAAGATACTGAAGGACCGGCTTCCGTAAAGGTAATTTATGCCGTCCTCAAGGCCCCAGGTCACATTGTGGTTGAGAACTCTGACTTTTTCTGCGGCCGCGCCTATGTCAGCTTTCTCCTCGTTGGAAAAGTCTCCCCACTCTCTGGCGTCTCCTTCGTTGGCCGTGGCTATATAGGTGACTCCTCCCGCTTCAAAGACGCTTATGCCGTCAGGCATACGCACTCCCAGAGTGTTTTCATAGACGGCGCCTTCATATTTCCCGTCTTCTATAAGGTCTGCTTTCACCTGACTGTAATCCTGAAATCCCAGGCTCTTTATTCCTGTAAAGGCTGCCCTTTCCACATCAAGGCAGGCAATGGCGTTTGCCTCCTGAAGGGCCACGTAGGCTGTGCTGCCGTCTCCTGTAAGGGCTATGTATTCAGGCTCAAAATCGTACTCAGGCTCAATAACCTGTCCATCTACCCTGTTGAGAAGTATTCCCTCTTCAAGGGCTTCGCTTCTGAAGCTTTCGAAGCCGACGGTTACCGTTCTGTCCGCTTCTGTGTCTATAATGGTGACTGTTCCCCTGGGATCTGTTTCCGCCGGGCCGTATCCGTTTCTAGGCTCTCCCTCATCCGCTGTGAGGATGTATCTTCCGTCTCCGCTTACAGTTACCATATCAGGCTGTACGCCTGTTTCATATGTTCTGATAAAATTTCCGTCGTAGTCCAGCAGGGCGACTCTTCCCGTCTGCCTGTAGTCCTTCTCCTGTATGGCCACCGCGACTCTGTCATTGACTGTGTCTACGGCAACGCTTGTCATGTCTCCGTATTCAAAGGCCGCCTCATTTATAATATCCGCCGCTTCAACAGAGGCCGAAGCGGGGCCCAGGCTTCCGTCCTCATTTACGGGCACTATGTTCAGTAGCCCCTGCTGGCCGTTTACCACATAGGCTCTGCCGTTATCGGAGTTATATGATACTATTTCGGCCACACCTCCTTCAGGATCAGCTGTTCCCAGAGTCACATTGCCTGTGCGGGCGAGGGTAAGCTCCGCTCCTTCTTCAAAGGCGTTGTTTCTGTAGGTCTCTCCTTCAGGAGTTCCTTGCGGAACGTGGTAGCTAGTGGTTCGATTATCCTTACGGTGGCGTTTAACAGCGGAAATACAGGCAAAAGTCTCTGTTCCTTCTGGAAGCTGATAAACTGACCTATACTCAAATTTACTTTAAAGTGTGAGCAAACGGTTAGCAGAACGGAGCAAATCAGCCTTAAAAATCCACACGTTATATAAATCAATTTTACATCATTTATCACAAGAAAAAAAGATACTCGTATTAAAGAGGACGTTCAGAAATGAGCGTCCTTTCTCTTTGAGAATGAAAGGAGAATTAAAAGCTATGAAAAAGATATTGAAGCGATTAGCCACAGGCTTCCTTGCCTTTGCGACTATCGTTACCGCTTTGCCGACAACGGCAGTCCATGCTTCTGAAACGCAATACTGGACAGAAAGTGCAGAGCGAGCAGGCTATATCGAAAAGGTTATGAATGACGGTTCTATCGGTTCAACCTTTAATGAGGGAATTATGAAAGTTGAGGGCGAAACTGCCTACTGTGTGGACATCAACACAAACTTCAAGAACGGTTACAAGACCAGAGCCGACGCAAGCACACGCATGAGTGCTGATCAAATTTCAGACGTTGCCCTCTCTCTGGAATACGTCAAACAGTACGCACAAAGCCACAACGAACTTAATTATAAGCAGGTATATCTTCTTGAACAGTGCGTCGTATGGCAAAGATTGAGCGTTCATCTTGGCTGGCAATGCGATAACGTCAGAGCTTCCTATGATGAAATCTCAAAAGCTGTACAGGACGAAGTTTACGCTGGTGCGAAAGCCTTTGCCAGTGAAAATAAAGGACGCTATGAATGTGGGGGTTATATTTACTCTGGCGAGGGACAGGACATTGGACAGTTCTGGGCGAAACTTGCCGTAGGAAATGCCACCCTTAAAAAGACTTCCAGTAATGCCAGCATTACCGACGGGAACGGGCTTTACTCTATCGCTGGTGCGACTTATGGTGTCTATTCTGATAAGGACTGCACAAAACAGCTTGCCACCCTTACGACTGATAACAGCGGAAATACTGATACCGTGGAAGTAAAGGCTGGCACAGTCTACATCAAAGAGCTTTCTGCTCCTGCTGGCTATAAGGTAGACAGCACTGTCTATTCCTTAAATGTAGAAGCTGGCAAGACAGCGACCTTGAACGTATCAGATACG
>DVMP01000077.1 GCA_018714925.1 Candidatus Allocopromorpha excrementigallinarum | reverse complement strand
CGGCTCATTCTGTTTATGTCCATATTCCTTCACCTCCGTCTGCGAGCGCAAAATCAAAATTTTAGCAGCTCATAAAAAAATTCCCGAAACCCGGGAATGTCAACAACACAAAAAATAGCTGTTTTTCTCTTGTTGTCCCTAGTTTTGTTTTCCGACAGGATGGTTTCGAACTGTCGCCGCGGCTTAAGGTCTTACGCCGCTGCCGCGGAAATATTTATTCGGAAGTAACGGCTCCTTTTCAGAGCCGTCACTTATTATAGATGACCGTGTGATTTTTTTCAAGTAAAACCCTCATAAATTTTCTTGGCAATGAGGGCAGTATGTACTACTTCGCCCGCCAATCACCATGCGGCGCAGTGATGCTCCGCAAATGGGGCAGGGATCTCCCTCATGGCCGTAAACCTGTAAAAAAGGCGTATTTCGGTAATCCTTCCCCTTTTTTTCCAGATATTCCTCCGGTGATATTTCATTTCTTTCGATAAAGAATGACAGCCGCTGGGGAATAATCCCGGCAAGACTTATGAGCCAGAAGCGTCCGAAACGGCGTGTATCCGAAAAACGCAGCTCCTTACCCTTATCAGTACGCAAAACAATGTGAGTGTGCTTTTCCTCCGGATAATCCGCCGGTGTCAGCAGCAGGCAGCCGGTCATTCGCAGGTGAAGGATAATCCTGTCGCCGCTTCTGAGTATAATAACAAGAAACTTTCCCCGGCGCCTCATGCCTTCAAAAGCCTGTCCCCTTACCCGGCGGATAATGGCCTTGACATCGGTAATTCCCGGGAAAATAGGCGAGACAAAGCAGGTGGTGCGGACCCCGGCCTTATGAAATGCTTCCATAGCCGCAAGCCGCCGCTTTATGCTGACCGCCTTGTCCATATCCTCTTTGAAGCCTTCGTCCAGTGTATTAATCGACCATGAGACGCGGACTTCCGGAAAGGTCCGTATCAGATCCAGGTCCCGCAGTATAAGATCGCTCTTTGTGGCAATGCTCAGCTTCGCGCCGCTTTCCTTAAGCTGTTCCAGCAGAGCGCGCGTGCGCCTGTATTTTTCCTCCTGCGGCTGATATGGGTCCGTTACAGAGCTGATAAACAGCTCACTGCCTTGGTATTTTTTCGGATTCCTGATTTCCGGCCACAGCTTGACATCCAGAAAGGTTCCCCATGGCTCCTGATGACCTGTAAAGCGTTTCATAAAGGACGCGTAGCAATACCGGCAGCCGTGGGTACAGCCCACATATGGGTTGACGGAATATTGGCATACAGGCAGATTGGATTTTGTGACAACTCCCTTTACCTCTATTTCACGAATCTGCAGACCGCTCATTATCGCCATCCTCCCATGTGAATGTGACTGTCAGGAGTACTGTCATATTGCTCCGGAAGCAGCTTATCGGTAAATTCCATCCTTAAATTTCCTCCGTTTCCTGATTTACCAGCATGGTAAGATTTTTTGTGAATGTCCTCGAAAGGTCTATAAGCTGTTTCTGCTCCTCCGGAGTAAACATGGACATAGCCGTATCCTCCGCCCATGTAATATGACGGACAACCTTTTCGCAGTACGCCCTTCCTGCGTCTGTCATTCGGACAATTTTGTTTCTCTTGTTTTCCGGCACTTCGGTAACGGTCACATAGCTGTCGGATAAAAGATTTTTAATGATTAAATTCACCGTTTGCTTTGATTGAAATGTTCTCCTGCATATTTCTGTCTGTGTCATTCCCTCCTTCGCGTAAAAAAGCACGTTTACCACCAGCAGAGTTTTCATCAGCATTCCGTGGCGTTTTGCGTATTCGTCATAGAGAGCAAATTGCTCGTCTCTGAATTTACAGTACAGAAACGCGTTTTTCTTATCTTCCTTTGTCATAGCTCACCGCCTTTAGTCTATTACTTTATAGTCAATTTATTTACTATATTTTACTTAAAAGCCACGGGCCTGTCAAGACCTGTCCCTGATTTTCATTTGCGGCGCATCCGGCAAGGCATAAAAAAAGCTGATCCTTTCCTGAATCAGCCTTCTCTGTTCCGAAACGCCGCTACGCGCCGCAGCTGTGTCCGCCGCCGTGGCCATGTCCGCCGCACTGACGGCCGTCATGATGATGATTGCAGCCTGCGTTTTCGTCAAATTTCAAGGTTCCTTCCGCGTACCCTTCCGCCGCCTCCAGAGCCTTGCCTGATACTCCGGGAACAAGCTTTATACCGGCTCCGGCAAGGGCGGCTCTCGCGCCTTCTCCTATTCCTCCGCATATGAGGACATCCGCTTCCATATCCTTCAGAAAGCCCGCAAGGGCGCCGTGTCCCTTTCCCCGGGTATTTACAATAGTATGGCTGCTCACTTTGCCATTCTCCGCCCGGCATATTATAAACTCCTCTGTTTTTCCGAAATGCTGAAAGACGTCTCCGTCTTTATAGGTAACCGCTATTTTCATCTCGACCTCCTTTTACTGACATATGTCATCTATAACCATAATATATCACTCAAACCGACATATGTCAATAACTCCTTCCCCTTATGGGGATGAAACAGACATATAATTTTAAAAGCGGTATTGACAAACCTTTCACAGAAGAATATTATTTAGTTAGACAATTTAACAGCTTATCTTCAGGGCAGGGTGAGATTCCCGACCGGCGGTAAAGTCCGCGAGCGCTCAGGCGCAGGATTTGGTGAAATTCCAAAACCGACAGTAAAGTCTGGATGGAAGAAGATATGATACAGAATGGCTTCGGCTTGTTTTGATGTTTCCATTGGCTCTGAAAACCTTGTTTTCAGAGCCTTTTTATGAAATATGCCGCGGCTGGCCTCGTCATCCGCCATGCCCTGGATTTACATTCCGGGGCGTTTCTTTTGCCTCGAAAACTAAAGGAGACCATATCAATGGAAGACACGGAATATATGAAAATAGCCGCCGACCTGGCGGAAAAGGGCGCCGGCCGCACAGATCCCAACCCTCTTGTAGGCGCGGTCATAGTAAAGGATGGCCGCGTTATAGGCAGAGGGTTTCACAGAAAATACGGGGGTCTTCATGCTGAGCGTGAGGCTCTCGCCCATTGCTCCGAAAGTCCGGCGGGCGCTTTTATGTATGTTACTCTCGAGCCCTGCTGTCACTACGGCAAGCAGCCTCCCTGCACTGACGCCATAATACAGAGCGGTATTAAAAAAGTCTTTGTAGGCTCTCCCGACCCTAATCCCCTTGTTTCGGGAAAGGGAACGGCAATTCTCAGGGACCACGGTATAGAAGTGGTGGAAAATATACTGAGGGAAAGATGCGACAGAATCAACGCTCCTTTTTTTCACCATATGAAAACAGGACTTCCCTGGGTAGTAATGAAATACGCCATGACCATGGATGGGAGGATAGCCTCCAGGACCGGAGCCTCCAAATGGATTACAGGAGAGGCGGCCAGAGCCAGAGTACAAAGGGACAGAAACAGATACATGGCCATAATGGCGGGCATCGGCACCGTTATTGCCGACGATCCCCTTCTCACCTGCCGTCTTCCCGATTCCAGAAGTCCCGTAAGAATAATATGCGACAGCCGGCTGAGAATTCCCGAAGACTGCCGCATAGTAAACACAGCGGGAACTTACAGGACAATTATAGCCGCCTGCTCGGCCCCCTCTGAAAAGGCGGCCCTTCTCAGAGCCAGGGGCTGCGAGATAATGCTTCTCCCCGAGAGGGACGGTCATGTTGATCTGGCGGAGCTTGTCTCCCGTCTGGGAAAGGAAGGAATAAACAGCGTATTTCTTGAAGGCGGGGCCTCCTTAAACTGGGCCGCCCTCAGGGCCGGTATTGTAAACACGGTACAGGCGTACGTATCGCCCATGATAATGGGAGGAAAGGACGCTCTTTCTCCTGTAGGCGGTCTGGGAGCCGATTCTCCGGGAAACGCCTTTCGTCTTTCCCATCCCCGGGTGACTTTTCTTGAAGACGATATACTCATTGAAAGCGAGGTGATATCTTGTTCACAGGAATAATAGAAGAAACGGGAAAGGTAAAATCAATATCAAGATCAGGGCCTTCCGCACGGCTTACTGTAGAGGCCTCCGTGGTTCTTGAAGACATATCTCCGGGAGACAGCATCGCCGTCAACGGAGTGTGCCTTACGGTGACGGATTTTTCCGAAAAATTCTTTACCGCCGACATTATGCATGAGACGCTGGACAGATCCTCTCTCGGCATCCTTGCCCCGGGAAGCTCTGTAAACCTTGAACGGGCTATGAGCATGGAAAGACGCTTCGGCGGACATATAGTCTCGGGACACATCGACGGCACCGGTAAAATAACCCGCACCGAAAAGGATGGCAACGCCCTCTGGTATACCATATCCGCTGAGCCTCATATTCTGCGGTACATTATAGAAAAGGGGTCTGTTGCCCTGGACGGTATAAGTCTCACCGTAGCCGCGGTAACAGACAGAGATTTCAGCGTTTCCGTAATCCCCCACACCATGGCGGAGACCACTCTTTCCGGCAAAGCACAGGGGGATATTATAAATATAGAAAATGACTGTGTGGGCAAATATGTCGAAAAGCTCCTTCAGCCATACAGAGAGGCTTCAGACATAACCCGCGACTTTTTAATACAGCACGGTTTTTAATTAATAAAAGGAGGCAGTAAAATGAATAAATTCAGCACCATTCCCCAGGCTCTCCAGGAGCTGAAAGAGGGAAGAATAATACTTGTGACAGATGATGAAAACAGAGAAAACGAAGGCGATATGATATGCGCCGCCCGGTTTGCCACCACGGAAAACGTCAATCTCATGGCAAGCAGAGGCAAGGGCCTCATATGTATGCCCATGAGCATGGAGCTGTGCAGAAGACTGCGCTTTCCCCAGATGGTTAATGACAATACCGACAATCACGAAACAGCCTTCACGGTTTCCATAGACCATGTGAGCACCACAACCGGTATATCCGCCGAGGAAAGAGGCGTTACGGCCCGGGCATGTGTGGATCCCTATACAAAGCCTGAGGACTTCCGAAGGCCGGGGCACATGTTCCCTCTCATGGCGAAGAAAAACGGAGTTCTTGAAAGAAACGGCCACACGGAAGCCACAGTGGACCTGATGCGTCTCGCCGGCCTTGAGGAATGCGGCCTTTGCTGCGAGGTCATGAAAGATGACGGCACCATGATGCGTACAGACCAGCTCTTTGACCTGGCGGAGGAGCTGGATCTGAAGATCATAACCATAAAGGATCTCCAGGACTACAGAAAGAAGCACGAAAAGCTTGTGGAACAGGTGGCGGTTACCAAAATGCCTACAAAGTACGGATCATTTAAAGCCTACGGCTATGTAAACAAGCTTAACGGAGAGCATCACGTAGCTCTTGTAAAGGGTAACATCGGCGACGGACGCGATCTCCTCTGCCGCGTCCACTCAGAGTGCCTTACAGGAGACGCTTTCGGCTCCATAAGATGCGACTGCGGCGATCAGTTGGCCTCCGCCATGACTCAGATAGAAAAGGAAGGACGAGGTATTCTCCTCTATATGAGACAGGAAGGACGAGGCATAGGCCTTATAAACAAGCTTAAGGCCTATGAGCTCCAGGATAAAGGCATGGATACCCTCGACGCCAATCTGGCTCTCGGCTTTGCGGGAGATCTGAGGGAATACTTCATAGGCGCCCAGATACTCAGGGATCTTGGAGCGAAAACTCTGCGGCTTCTCACCAATAATCCCGACAAGGTGTATCAGCTGTCAGATTTCGGCATGGAAATAATAGAAAGAGTTCCTATAGAAATAGACGCCAACGATCACGACAGATTCTACCTTAAGACAAAGCAGGACCGCATGGGGCATATTCTTAACGTAAAATAAAATTATGTAAATACAAGAAAGGAAGTTTATTATGAACATCTACGAAGGAAAACTCATATCAAAGGAAATCAAAATAGGCATAATAGCCGCCCGTTTTAACGAATTTATTACCTCAAAGCTTCTCTCCGGCGCCCTCGATACCCTTCACAGACATGATGTGAAGGATGAGGATATTGATATCGCCTGGGTTCCCGGAGCCTTTGAAATTCCCCTTATAGCCTCAAAAATGGCCTCCTGCGGCAAATACGACGCCGTCATATGCCTAGGCTCGGTCATAAGAGGCAGCACCTCTCATTACGACTATGTATGCAATGAGGTTTCCAAGGGCATAGCCCAGGTTTCCCTCTCCACGGGAGTCCCCGTAATGTTCGGCGTTCTCACCACGGAAAATATCCAGCAGGCCATAGAACGAGCCGGCTCAAAGAGCGGCAACAAGGGCTCGGACTGCGCTGCGGGAGCTCTGGAAATGGTAGACCTTATCCGCAGCATGGAGAAGTGATTATCCGCCCGGAAAGAAAAAAGGCAGGCGCTTATGGTATCTCCGAAGCGTCTGCCGTTATTATTCCTTCTATACTATTACATCGGCCAGCTCTTCTGCTGTAACGTCTCCCAGATAGCTTTCAAGGTCAGCCTTCTTTAAGACTTCCAGAAGGGAATCTCTGTCGTATGATATACCCTTCAGCATATTCTCCAGCTCCTCCACATCTCTGCTGGCAAAGAAATCACCTGTGATTTTCACCTGTGATATTCTGTGCTCCGATATGCTGAAGTGAAACTCCACCTGGCCGCATCTGAAGAAATCCCCTCTTACTATATCAGCCTTTGGCGAACGTCCGAAATTCCATTTTTTTCTGTCGAATTTCTCTTTTTTAAGCTTATCTATATCCTGAAGCTGCTTTTCCGTCAGCTCCACTCTCTTCAGGTCGTACTCCTTTGTAAACCAGCTGAGAAGCAGCTCCTTGAAATCCAGCACCGTCATGTTCTCCGAGCCCTTCTGCTCTGCGAAAAGGGGCTTTAAATTAGTCACGCGGCTTCTCACCGATTTGGTAGCCTTTGACTTGAATTTTCCCGGCTTTACCCTGAGAGCCGCCGCCACATCCTCTGTATGTACGTCGAACATGAGCGTTCCGTGATGAAGGAGCTTGTTGTGGCTGAACTGCTGAGCGTTGCCTGAAAACTTCTTTCCGTCGGCAAGTATATCGTTTCTTCCTGTCTGCTCCGCGTCAATGCCGCAGGAGCGAAGAGCCTTTACTATAGGTGTGGTAAAGGTCTTAAAATCCACCTTTGACTCCACGTCGGGAATAATGAAAGAATAGTTGAGATTCCCCAGATCGTGGTAAACGGCGCCTCCCCCTGTGTTTCTCCTTATAACCTTTATCCCCTTTTCCTTTATATAGTCATAGTTTATCTCCTCAAGGGTGTTCTGAAACTTCCCCACTATAACAGAAGGGCCGTTCTGCCACAGAAGCAGAACAGGCTCCTTATAGTCGGTTCTGTTAAACACATATTCCTCAAAGGCAAGATTATAGGCGGGATCGTTACTGTTGTTTTCAATGTAAATCATATTCCTTTCCTCGCTTATTGTTTTTTACATTATACTTTTCTTTTCCCGCCCGGTCAACATTATTTTATATCATTTTAAAAGACCTGTCATATTCTCCATGCTGATGCAGAGAGTTGACATATTATGGAGAAGGGCCGACATGGATGGCTGTATAACTCCTCCTACACCCAGAGCTATAAGCGCCGCGTTTATTCCCACTATCATGCGGTAGTTCTTCCTTATGCGATTCATAAGCAGGCGGCTGAGCCTCCTGAGAACCAGTATCCTTTCCAGGTCGTCGGCGCTTATGGTTATATCGGCTATTTCTCTGGCTATTTCGGCTCCCTCGCTTATGGCTATCCCCGCGTTGGCGGCGGATAAGGCGGGAGAATCGTTTATACCGTCTCCTATCATTATGACCGTATGGCCCTCTTCTCTCTTTTTCTTTATGAATCCTGCCTTGTCCTCAGGAAGAACCTCTGAATAATAGGTATCAACACCTACCCTGGCGGCAACGGCAGCAGCTGTCCTCTCGCTGTCTCCCGTCATCATGACGGTTTCCTTAAAGCCCGCCTCCTTAAGAGCCCTTACAACCTCAGGAGCCTCCTCTCTGAGAGGATCCTCTATACATATAACCGCCGCCAGAGTATTGTCAATTGCCAGATAAAGATGAGAATACTCGTCGGGAAGCTTCTCAAACCTTTCCTCATATCCGGGAGCAATCTCGCATCCCTCGTCCTCAAACACAAAGTGATGGCTTCCTATTACTACCCTTTCCTCCCCTATATAGGAGGATATGCCGTGGGCAACTATGTAATTTACCTTCGAATGCATCTCCTCATGGTCAAGGCCTCTTGCCTTGGCCTCGTTTACGACTGCCTTTGCCATTGAGTGAGGGAAATGCTCCTCAAGGCAGGCGGCGATTCTCAAAAGCTCGTCCTCGCTGCTGTCCCTGAAGGCTTCCACCTTCTTTACAACAGGTCTGGCCTCTGTGAGAGTCCCTGTCTTATCAAAGACTATTACATCCCCCTTTGCTACAGCTTCCATGTATTTTCCGCCCTTTACGGTTATATCCTGCTCATTGGCTTCCTTTATAGCCGACAGGACGGCTATGGGCATGGCCAGCTTAAGGGCGCAGGAAAAGTCTACCATGAGAACAGCCAGAGCTTTTGTTACATTTCCGGTGAGGACCCATATGGCCCCCATTCCGGCAAAGGTGTACAGCACCAGCCTGTCCGCCAGATTTTCCGCCCTGCTTTCAGCCTTTGACTTGAGCTTTTCCGATTCCTCTATCATGGTAACTATCTTTTCATATCTTGTGGAGCCTGACACAGCCTTTACCTGTATGGTAATCTCCCCCTCCTCCACAGCCGTTCCGGCGTAAACATATCCGCCGGCCTCTTTATGAACGGAGAGAGGCTCTCCCGTGAGAGAAGCCTGATTTATCATGGCGTCTCCCTCTGTTACCGTTCCGTCAAACGGAATTACGTTTCCCATGTGTACAACCACCAGGTCCTCTTCCTTTATATGGGAGGAAGGCACGAGAACTCTTTCGCCGCCTTCTTTACGCCATACCCGGCTGACGTTGAGGGACATGCTTCTGGCCAGATCTCCCACGGACTTTTTGTGCGTCCATTCTTCCAGAAGCTCTCCTATGGTGAGAAGGAACATAACAGATCCTGCCGTTGAAAAGTCTCTTCTTATAAGAGATACTCCTATGGCGGTGGCGTCGAGAACCTCGACCTTCAGCTTTCCTTTTGCCAGACAGCTTATTCCCCTGGCGATATAGCCTATGGAACGAAAAGCAGCAAAGGCCGCTCTCAGCTGCCATGGGAGAAAAAGCTTCCTTATGATTCTGAAAAACACCTTCATAATCAGCTTTTCTCTGTACTCGGCGTTAAGAGCCCTTCCCGAATGCTCTAAATATCCATCGGGAACTGTCACTTTATCGTAGTCAAATACCTTCACAGCCTTTATGATATTTTCTCTGTCACCTGAAAAAACTATTACCGCGTCTCCTGTCCTTTCATATACCCTGGCCTCAGTTACCTCCTCCAGGCTCTGTATATAGTAAAGGAGCATATCCGCCTGTCTGCAGGTCATACGGCTCTGAGCCATATGAATGCGCATACGTCCCCTTATTTCATGTTTTATTATGAATTTCATTTCCAGTCTCCTCTTCTTTCCTATTCAGAAAAAAGCAGAGCTGTTTTTCAGCTCCGCTTTCTGGATTTTTCCGAATCAGGCGGAAGTTTACTCTTCGTCCTTGCCGCTCTCCGCTTCTTTTACCTGTTCTTCCTCCTGGGCCGCTCTGTCCTCGTTAATCTGCTTTGCCTCAGCCAGAATATCTCCCGCGTTTTCCTGAACGTTCGTCACCGTATTCAGTATGCAGTCCTTAACTCTCAAAGCCGCCGCTGTAGCCTGTACGTACGCCTTCTTGGCGTCCTTGCTGGAAAGAGCCTTTACCCCCGCAGTTCCCAGCAAGAGTCCTCCCGCGAATGTTCCTAAATGCTTCAGTTTCAAAATATCCATAATTTATGCCTCCTGTTATTTATGTTTGTAACCAGTGTAAAAGACCATAGCACCGCAGAATACCATAGCCCATGCCCAGAATTTATGGGATTTCACAGCTATCACTCCTTACTTTTACACAGCTTTTATACTGTTTTTTATCACTGTTTTTTTATCTTGTTTACATGATATTACCGGGATTTAACGTTAGTCAATCACAACATTTCTTAACGATAAATCTTCTCATTTACAAGGCTGTATAAGACCTGGCGCTGCTTCCTCAAGGGTCATCCCCTTAGGCATCGCGGCACTTTTCCCTGGCTGTCCTGAAGCCTTACGGCTGTTTTCCCTTGTCAGACGGCCCTTGCCTGATGCTCTGTCCGGCTACTCTTTTCCCGGCGACCCTTGTCTGAGTTCCGTCAGCCCCTCTTTTCTCTGTGATTGAGCCGGTTTCTACCTCAACTATTCCGATAATTTGCTTTTTGAGGGAGAAATCCTGTACTTATTCATGTACACTGTATGTCCCCTCCTGTGATTTCTCCCTGATTTGAATTATGAATTGGTCTTTAGGGAGAAGCTCTTCCTGTTTTTGGGATATATGGTAAAAAATGTCGCTTT
>DVMP01000076.1 GCA_018714925.1 Candidatus Allocopromorpha excrementigallinarum | reverse complement strand
ATAAAAAGAAATATGCGGTGACTATAGCGGGGAGGATACACCTGTTCCCATACCGAACACAGAAGTTAAGCTCCTTAGCGCTGATGATACTTGGTGGGAGACCGCCTGGAAAAGTAGGTCGTTGCCGCTTAGAGAGACAGCAGTCGTTTATACGGCTGCTGTTGTTTTTTTATGTGTTTATAAAGGGCTTCCATTTTTCCGCTGAAGTCCCTTTTTAGGATTGACAAGAAGGGCAATATGGTATAAAGTTAAATCGGTGTGAAATTTTATCACAGTAAACTGATATAGCGATAAAATGGAGGAAAGTATGAAGAGAAGGTTTTTATGTGTTGTGATGGTGCTGCTTATGGCCATGGGTGTTGTTTCCCTGACAGGCTGCGGAGATGATTCGGAAAGCGGAGATTCGGATAATACCATAGTTGTAGGTCTTGACGATGCCTTTGCGCCTATGGGCTTCAGAGATGAGGACGGAGAGCTGGTTGGCTTTGATATTGACTTTGCCGAAGCTGTAGGTGAAGAGATGGGAATGGAAGTGGAGTTTAAGCCTATCGACTGGGACGCTAAGGAGATAGAGCTTGAGGCAGGAACCATAGACTGTGTATGGAACGGGATGTCAGTAACTCCGGACAGAATAGAAAATATGGCTTTGTCAAATCAGTATTTAAGCAATAATATTATCCTTATGACCATGGCGGATTCGGATATTGATGTGACTGACCCGTCTCAGCTGGCTGATCTTAATATAGGTACTCAGGTTGATTCATCGGCGCTTCTTATGCTCCAGGAAAATGAAGCATATGATTCCTTCAGCGGCAATATAAGCGAGTATGATAAATACGATACGGCTTTTATGGATTTAAGAGCAGGAAGGATAGATGTTGTGGCTGTGGATCAGGTTCTGGGAGAGTATACAAACAATAATCTGGATGGCGAGTTTAAGGCCTGCACATATGAGCTGGGCGGCGATTCATACGCCATAGGATTCGCAAGTGACAATACTCAGCTCAGAGATCAGGTAAACGACGCCATAAAGGCTCTCATTGACAGCGGTGAGGCTGCTGAAATAAGTGAAGAGTGGTTTGGAAGGAATATCGTGATATTCGAGCCTGTTGAAGGTGAAGAATAGTATTTGACTAAAAGAAAGAGAGCTGGGCAGGAAGATCTTGCCCGGCTTGTTTTTTGAAAGGATAAGGTAATGGACAGGATAATGGAATTTCTCCCCTTTATGCTTGAAGGGGCTGTAGTGACAGTTGAAATATTCGCATTAACGATAATTCTGGCACTTCCTCTGGGGCTCCCCATAGCTTTGGGAAGCAACAGCAGAATACTTCCTCTGAGCTTTTTATGTAAGGTGTATGTCTGGGTTTTCAGAGGAACACCGCTGCTCCTGCAGCTTTTCTTCTTCTACTTTTTCTTTCCCCTGGTGCTGGATGTCACCATAAACGCATTCTTTACGGTGCTTCTTACATACATACTTAATTACGCCGCTTATTTCGCCGAAATATACAGAGGGGGAATAAACAGCATAGACCGTGGACAGTATGAGGCTGCTCACGCTCTGGGCCTGTCGAGGAGACAGACAACGATTGATATAGTTTTACCGCAGACCATGAAGGCCATACTGCCGCCTACAGTAAACGAGACCATAAATCTTGTAAAGGATACGGCTCTGGCCTCGTCTCTGCCTGTTATAGAGCTGATGAAGGCCACAAACAGCGCCGTAAACAGAATGTCTGATATGACTCCGTTTTTCTTCGCGGCTCTTATATATCTTATAATGACCTTCCTGCTTACCCTTGTAGCGGGAAGACTGGAGAAGTATTTTTCCAGGTATGATGCCAGGGAGGAATAGATATGGAAAATGATATTATACTGGAAATGAAAAATATAGTGAAGGATTATTCCGGCTTCAAGGCCCTTAAGAACGTTGATTTCTCCATGAAAAAAGGCGAGATAGTGGCTATAATAGGCCCCTCCGGATCGGGGAAAAGCACTCTTCTGAGATGTATAAACGGCCTTAACAGCGTAACCTCGGGGGAAATAAGCCTTAAGGGAGAGACAGGTATGGTTTTTCAGCATTTTAATCTCTTTCCCCACATGACGTGTATAGAAAATATAACCTACGCGCCCATAAAAGTAAAAAAGATTCCGAAGGAAAAGGCATATGAGAAGGCAGAAGAGCTTCTTAAAATGGTGGGGCTTGAGTCAAAGGCCGACGTGTATCCGGCTCATATATCAGGCGGTCAGAAGCAGAGAATAGCAATAGCAAGGGCGCTTGCCATGGAGCCTGACCTGATGCTTTTCGACGAGCCTACCTCGGCGCTTGATCCTGAGATTACGGGAGAAGTGCTGAATGTTATGAAGAAGCTGGCTGAAAGCCACACCACTATGATAGTTGTGACACATGAAATGGGGTTTGCCAGGGAGGTTTCAGACAGAGTGGTGTTTATGGATGAAGGACTTATAGTTGAGGAGGGAAGTCCTGAGGACATCTTTGACAGACCTGAAAATGAAAGGCTTGTTTCATTTCTGAGCTCGATGCTGAGAGCCTAGGAGGCCTTTATACCGATCGACGAAGGTCAGAGCTGAAATCTGATTTGGGAGGTCGGTATTTTTATTTGTTAATAAAATTTTAAGAATTTAGCTCCTTTTTT
>DVMP01000075.1 GCA_018714925.1 Candidatus Allocopromorpha excrementigallinarum | reverse complement strand
CATTCAAGCGCTTTTTTTCGGGCGCATATAAAGGTTTGCAATAGAAGCGATTATATAGTATCATTAAGCGGGAAGCGGATTTCACCGACGTTTTCACAAAGATAAGATAAAGAAAGAGGTTATACTATTATGCAACAGAATATGATGGGACAGAACATAATAATAACGGAGCCCAGCAGCAATCTGAGAGCTTTGGGACGAAACGCCCTGGCGGGCAAATGGAAGATGGCTGTAATAGCCGTCATCCTGTACAGCCTGTGTATGGAGGTTCCTCCCGCGGTACTGGACGCTCTCTTCGGAGTGAACATGGGGGATCTTTACGTAACTTCCGGCGGATACAATTACGGCATGGGCGTTGACGCCTACAGCATGATATACAACAGTATGCCTGAATACTCGGTTCTCAGCGGAATATATACGCTGCTGGTATCGGGAGCCTTTAGTCTGGGAATATCCTTTTTCTTCCTGGCAATGTTCAGAAGACAAAAGGTGGAAATAACCGATATATTTCTCGGCTTTGAACGCTTCGGAAAGGCTCTGGGGCTGTTTCTCTTCCAGGCGCTTTTTATCTTCCTGTGGGCCCTTCTTCTCTTTGTTCCGGGAATAATAGCGGCCATAAGATACAGCCAGGCATTCTTCATCCTTGCCGATGATCCTACAAAGGGCATAAGACAGTGTATGGATGAAAGCAAGGCCATGATGAGAGGAAACAAAGCCAAGTTCTTCTGCCTGAACCTTTCCTTTATAGGCTGGGCTATTCTCGGAGCTCTGCCGGCATCCATACTGGACGGTATAATGGGAGGACTTTATGTAACAGGCTTTGGGGCAACCATAGTGAGCATAATAGGGGGACTCTTCATGGCTCCCGTAACGGCTTATATATATTCGGCGTCAGCAGGCTTTTATGAAATCCTGTCAGGCCATCTTATAAAGGAAACGGAACCGGCCCCTGTTGAGGCTGAGGAGCCTACGCCTATACCTTCGACGGAAAGCGCCAGAAAGGAAGAGGCCTCGGAGGAGGCTCCGGAGGCGGCGGCTGAAAAAAGCGAGTCCGCAGAGCCTGAAGCCGCAAAAGCTGACGAGACTGAGTCTGAGGCCGAAAAGAACGAGGATAGCAGTACAGAAGAGAAAGCCGGCGAAGACAATGACAGGTAAGGACAATTACAAATTCTTTTCCCACAGGGAATGTGAGTATTTCCCATGTCATAATACGAAAAACGAGGATGAGTTTAACTGCCTGTTCTGCTACTGCCCCCTGTACACCCTCGGCGAAGGCTGCGGAGGAAACTACAGGTATACGGAGGAGGGAATAAAGGACTGCAGCAATTGTCTGGTCCCTCACGGCAAAGACGCCTACGAGAAAATAATGGCAAAGTGGCAGGCTGTGGCCAGGCTGGCCTCTGAAAACAGAAGACATGAATAAAGGGTTATAGGACAAAAAGAGTTGAAAAAACCGCTGCAACCATTGTAATTTGAGTGATTGCAGCGGTTTTATCTTGTTTGAAACAAGATGCACTGCTTGATACATTATCTGAGCCCCAGTTCTTTCTCAACCTCATCAAGAGTATAGGTCTTCGGATTTTCTTTGAAATCGGCGGCAGCTTCTTCAAATAGCTTCATGTCTAATTCATCTTCAGCCTTGTTTAATCTAATTGATATTGTCATCTGCATCTCCTCCTTGTGTAATACATACCTCCAAAAGTCAGACTAAAATCCGGCAGCCGGGAGGTCGATTTTTTACGGCTTTATTTTCTTTCGAATATATCCTTTATCATTGAAGACGGTATCTGGTGTTCCTGTGACTCTCCCCTGGAAGGACGCTCAGGAGCCTCTGTCTGAAGATCCTCGAGAGTAAAGGATTCGATTTCTATATGCTCCTCCTGTTCCTTCCTTTGCTGAGAAGCCTTTTCAGGCTCCCGGGAGGCATCCGGCTCTTCAGGCGGCTGAGAATATAAAGCCGGAGCAGCCTCTTCAGGCGTCAGGGCTTCTTTCGGGGCCGCTTCCCTTTGGAAGGTCAGCTCCTGGGCAGGAGCAGGTTCCGAGGCCGGCAGGGGCTCCGAAGACAGAGAAGGCTCTTCAGGCGGCTGCGGCTCAGGGGCGGCGGTTTCAAGCTCCGCTGTCAGGCGGGCCTGCTCCGACAGTCTGGCGGCCTCCTCCTTTTTCTTCGCCTCCTGTATTTTAAGCTCCTCAAGAGTGGTGAATATTCTAACGTCCTCATCCTCCGGAGGATTCTCCGGGCGGGAAGAAGCTTCACGTATATCTGCGGCGGGCTCAGATACAGAGTCCTGAGGGGCTTCCTCCTTCTGTGTCAGAGAGGAAGGGAGGCCTGAGGAGATAATCCGGGCCTCTGCCCTGTGGATCATAAGCATAATAACGGCGGCCGCGGCCAGGAGGGCCCCGAAACCGAAGTAGGCTACAGATGAAGACACTACGTATTGTACGATATTATCAGAGGTTACCATTGAGGAGTTCTGATATACCTCCACATAGTCCATGGTATCCATTATCATGTAGAAGCCGTAGCCTGTGAAGACAGCGGCCAGCAGGAAAAATACGGCGACAGGAATTATGTAGAGTCTGCCGTGTCTGTTGGTATTTTCCATGAGAGTTCCTCCCTTAATAAAAATATACTGTAATTATTCTGCCGCATTTAACAATCTCCGGCCTTTAAGGCATATTATGTAAAAAACAAATAACGGAGGTTGC
>DVMP01000074.1 GCA_018714925.1 Candidatus Allocopromorpha excrementigallinarum | reverse complement strand
AAAGTAAATAGGGTGCAACGGCTTCTCACCGGGTGGAAAATATCCGTCTTCTTTTTCAGAATACTGATAATATACTTTTAGTGAGGAGGACTTATCCATGAAAAAGAAAATGCTCAGACAGGCGGGAGGCTGCCTTCTCGTGGCGGCGGCTCTCTTTATAGCCGGTAATTCCAACATCGGCGTGCTGGAAAGAGGATGCGATGCCGTAATGAATTATATGTCGGTCAACTATACGGCGGAGGAAATCAGACAGGGGGCCCAAAGGGGAGTAAAGGCGGTTTCCGCTCTGCCGGAAAAGGCCGGTCAGGCGGTCAGCGTAATATCGGGAAAGAAAACCTACGGAGAGCCTGTAAACGAGAAGGAGGAAGGCGGAAAAAAGACGGTGTACGCCGTAGGAGCCGGACAGGTGGCTGAGACGGGAGAAACAGAGGAAATGGGAAGCTTCGTAAGAATAATCCACGGAAGGGATGGGGAGAGCGTTTACGGAAACCTCAGCACCGTGTACGTGGAGCCCTCTTCAAGGGTAAGGAAGGGACAGGTCATAGGAGTTTATGAAAATGGAGACAGGGAATTTTACTATTCCTTTAGGGAATTTAACTGACTTATGTGGTATAATAATGAACGCTGATAAAAACAAAGGAAGGTAGAGAAAATGAAATGCCCCACAAAGGAAGAATGCCTGAAGCTTCTCGAGGAGTATAAAACTCCCGCTCACGTAAGGGGTCACTGTATGGCAGTGGCTGAAACAGCCGTTACAATAGGCAGAGCCTTGAAAAATAAAGGATATGATCTGGACCTCGACCTTATAGAGGCGGCAGGCCTCCTTCACGATATTGCCAGAACAGAGGAAAAGCACTGGGAGGTGGGAGCTGATATGGCTCTCTCCCTGGGCTACAGGGAGGTAAGCGACATAATAAGGGTTCATATGACATACGAGCCCTTTTCCCATCTTGAGAATATCAGCGAGACGGATCTTGTATGTCTGGGAGACAGACTGGTTATGGAGGACAGATACGTGGGGCTGGACAGAAGAATAGATTACGTTATTGCCAAGGCGAAAAGACAGGGACATCCGGAGGCAAAGCCATATATTCTGGAAAAAAAGGAAGACGCGAAAAGGTTTATTGAAGAAATAGAAGGAGCCCTGGGAAGAACCATAGACAGCCTTATGGAAAAAGAGTCGCGGGAAATCTGATTTATGGAGAGATATGGAAGATGAAAATAGACAAGGAACTTGAAAAGCTTTTGAAAAAGGCGGAAAAGCCCGCCAGATATATAGGAGGGGAGCTGAATTCTGCCGTAAAGGATCCTGCTTCGGTATCCCTCAGATTCGGCTTCGCCTTTCCGGATACCTATGAGATAGGGATGTCCTATATGGGGATGCAGATTCTTTACAGCATCCTCAACAGTCATGATGATATATACTGTGAAAGAGTCTTCGCTCCGGCCATGGACATGGAAGAGATGATGAGAAGGGAGGGAAGGGAGCTTTTTACCCTTGAAACCTTTACTCCCGTAAAAGAGCTGGACATGCTTGGCTTTACTCTTCAGTACGAGCTCTCATATACCAATGTGCTCAATATGCTGGAGCTGGGCGGCATTCCCCTGAGAAGAGAAGAAAGAGACGACAGCTGGCCCGTTATAGTCGGAGGAGGTCCATGCGCCTTTAATCCGGAGCCCCTCGCCGATTTTTTCGACGTATTTCTCATAGGAGACGGGGAGGAGCTCCTGCCGAAGGTATGTCTGGCAAAAGCGGAATGCTCCTCAAAGGAGGAATTTCTGAGGAAAATATGCGCTCTGGAGGGAGTTTACGTTCCGGGGTTTTACCGGCCTGTCTACGGAAAAGACGGAATTATAGAGGAAATAAGAAGGCTTGAGCCGGAGGCTCCCGAAAGGGTAAGAAAGGCGGTCTGGGAGGATCTTGAAACAGCTCCCTTCCCGGAGAAGCTTATAGTACCCTTTATTGAGACAGTTCATGACAGGGCTGTAGTGGAGACCTTCAGAGGCTGCACAAGAGGATGCAGGTTCTGTCAGGCAGGGATGATATACAGGCCGGTCAGGGAAAGAAGCAGGGAAAAAATAGAAGGCACGGCAGAGGCTCAGCTGGCGGCGACAGGTCACGACGAGCTTTCTCTTCTGTCTCTTTCAACCAGCGACTATTCGGAGTTTGAGGCTCTGGCCACAGAGCTGATGGAGGTCTGCGGGAAGAAAAACACAGCTCTTTCCCTTCCGTCTCTGAGGCTGGATTCCTTTTCCTTTAAGGTGCTGGATGAAATCCAGAAGTACAGAAAGTCGGGACTTACCTTTGCTCCCGAAGCGGGAAGCCAGAGGCTGAGAGACATTATAAACAAGAACATAAGAGAAGAGGATATTCTGGAAGCCGTACGACAGGCTGTTGAGCTGGGCTGGGAGCATATTAAGCTGTACTTTATGACAGGACTTCCCTATGAGACCTATGAGGATCTTGAGGGAATAGGGGATATAGTCAGAAAGCTCATGGATATAAACTTCAGCGTAAGAGGAAGAAAGGGAGGAAGGTTCAGAATAACAGTAAGCGTGTCGAATTTCGTTCCAAAGGCCCATACTCCTTTTCAGTGGGCGCCTCAGGACAGCCCGGAGGAGCTGATGAAAAAGCACGATCACATAGGCAGAAGCCTTAAAATAAAAGGCGTCACCTACAACTATCATGAGACTGAGACAAGCGTTCTGGAAGCCGTGCTGGCAAGAGGCGACAGGCGGATAGGAGCTGTAATTGAAAGGGCTCACGAGCTTGGATGCAAATTTGACAGCTGGTCGGAGCATTTTAAAGGGGAACTGTGGAAGCAGGCCTTTAAGGAGACGGGTACGGACCCTGAATTTTACGCCGGAAGAGAAAGAGGACAGGAGGAGATCCTGCCGTGGGATATAATAGATCCTCTGGTATCAAAGGACTTTCTCAGGGAGGAAAACGCCAGGGCCGCCGCCGCGGCAGTAACTCCTGACTGCCGTAAGGGATGTGTCTCCTGCGGGGTCAACAGATATGCCGTGTGCTTTAAAGGAGTGAAGGGGGCTGCTCATGTATAAGTATTTACTGGAATTTTCAAAGACAGGAACCATATGCTTTATTTCTCACCTTGATACCATGAGGCTCTTTAAAAGAAGCTTTAAAAGAGCGGGTATAGATCCGGCCTACTCTAAGGGATTTAACCCTCATCCGAAAATGAGCTTCGCACAGCCTCTTGCTCTGGGATATGAGGGTCTGGCCGAATACATGGAGTTTGAGACAGAGGATTACAGAGATCCCGGGGAGGTGAAGGAGAAAATAAACCGGCTTATGCCTGAGGGAATCAAGATATTAAGGTGCCTGGAGGCCGCGGGTATGACAAAGACCCTTGCTTCGGCGGTAGAAGCGGCGGAATACCTTATTAAAATCCCGGCTGAAAACCTTTTGGGAAAGGAAGGGGAAGAGATGAAGGAGGCTTATATGGGCTCTCCTGAAATAATGGCGGAAAAGGTAAGCAAAAAAAAGAAAAGGACTGAATACGTGGACATTAAGCCTATGATAAGGGATATATCCCTTTATACTGAGGAGGGGATACTGACGGCGGAGGCCGTCTTAGACTGCGGAAGCCGCTCCAATCTCAGTCCGGAGCTGGTAATAAAAACACTGGATGCGGCTTTCTGCCTTAAGGCTGACAGAAGCGAGGCGGAGGTCACCAGAAGGAGAATCTTTTTCGGGGAGGAGCAGGAGAAAATTCTGAAAATCTGAAACCAATATATTGACAAATATTTCCTTTAAATGTAAAATAATGTAAATAAAAGGGAGGTATTTGTAATGAAGAGATTATTGGAAGAACTGAGAGCCAACGAGAAGCTCAATAAATTTCTTGAGGAAAACAGATCTTTGCTTATAAAAGCAGCGGTCGCGCTTTTTGCCGTGATCGCTGCTTTTGCGGTTTTTTCGGCAGGGGGAGAGGAAAGGGAGGCCTCGACAGCTCAGATAAGGGAGGCCGGCAAGGCGGAGGAGGAAAAGCCTCCTGACATGGTGGTGGTAGATGTGGGAGGTGAGGTGAGATCGCCTATGGTAGTGGAGCTTGAGGAGGGCAGCAGAATCCAGGACGCCATAGAGGCGGCAGGAGGGCTTACGGAGAACGCGGATCTGGACGGCATAAACAGGGCCGCCTTTGTAAACGACGGGGACAAGATACTTATTCCTTCCGTGGAGGAGGGAGGATTTCCATATGAGGAAGGCGCTATTCAGGATTCCTACGGAGACGGAAGGATAAACATAAACACGGCAGATTCCGGACAGCTTCAGGAAATAACAGGGGTGGGCCCTGTTACAGCGGAAAAGATAATAAGCTACAGGGAGGAAAACGGCAGATTCGACTCAATTGAAGACATAAAGAACGTATCAGGAATAGGAGACAAGACCTTCGAGAAAATGAAGGATGAAATAAAGGTTTAAGAGGGATTAAGAGGAGAGAAGGAAAGGAGAAAAAGGGGTATGTTAAAGAAAAAAAGAGCCGCCAGAGTAATGGCCCTGGCCCTGTCAATGGCCGTGGTGACGGCGGGACTTCAGACCGCCGGAGAAGGAAGAAGGACGGAGGCCCTGAGCAGCGGCGACACCGTTCGCCTCAGCTACGACGGGTATCTGAGAGGAACTGACGACAGGTATTACATAACAGAAGGAAACGGAAGCTTCCTCTATTACAACGCCGACGGATCCACATATGTGGCGAAAAGATCGGGAGAGCCGGATGTGAGAAGGAGAAATCTTATGCTCACCGATGTGGATACAGGGGAAAGGGTAAAGGGCTACTGTATAGAGTATGCGACAGATGTGGAGAAGAACAGCATCTATTCTTCTCAGGATCCCGCATCTGACGCCAGGTATTTTAAAAATATGCCTGAGGATGTGAAGAAGCTCATGCTGGCCGCCATATATTACGGGAGAAACGGCATAAACAGCGTTCCCGTGGCAGGGGCTGACGATGAGGACTTTTATTTCGCCACTCAGGTGATAATATGGGAGGTTCAGCAGCAGCTGAGAGTAATGGTAAGAGACAGCAGGGGGAAAATAACGGGAACGGAGAAGAAGGATGCTCACGGCCTGTCAAAGGACTTCTTTTACAATGATCTGAAGGGGAGAGCTGCGGAAAAATGCTATGATTATATAGTCGAAAAAATAAGCAGCCATTACGTTACACCGGCCTTTATAGGGGAAAGTCAGGAAAAGGCGGAGGCTGTGGAAATGAAATACTCCATGAAGGATAAGGGATGGAGTGCGGAAATAAAGGACGACACCTCAGGAGTCTTTGACCTTGTGTGGAAGAGCAGCGACATATCCTACGAAAAAAAGGGGAATACATACTGCTTCTCCACGGAAAAAGCCCTGGAGGGAGAAAAGCTTCTGAAGGTTCAGAGGAAAACCCAGGGAGGCTCGGCCGCGGAAAACCTCCTCATATGGCATGATGCCTCAAAGGACAGCAATCAGGTAATAAGCACAGGCTCAGCCTCGCCGCCTCAGTTTTATCTCAGGCTTAAAACAGATATTCCGGCGGAGGTGACAGTGGAGAAAAGAGACGCGGAAACAGGCAGACCGGTAGCTGCCGCGGGAACGGAATTCAGAATAAAATCAGAGGACATGGGTATTTACGTATCTCAGGGGATGGATAATCCGGAAGGAGATATATATAAGACTGACAGAGAAGGAAGAGTAACAATAGGAGAAAGGTTTCAGGCGGGAACATTTCTCCTGGAGGAGGTAAAGGCGCCAAAGGGATATGTGGTCGCAAAGGAGGCGGTTGTCTTTCAGGTGGACGGAAAAAGCCGGGAAATAACCGTAAGGTGCGACAACAAGCCTCAGAAGGGAATAATAACCATAACCAAGACAGGAGAATACAGGCATATGGAGAGCCTGACCGATATAAGGGAAAAAGCCATGGGAGGAATAGATTTTGATATAATCGCTCTGGCTGATATAGTAACCGGAGACGGCACCGTAAGAGCGGAGAAGGGTGAGGTCGTAGATACTGTAAGGACTGATTTTAAAGGAAATGTAAGTACAAAGGAGCTTTATCTGGGACCTTATAATATTGTTGAACGGGCCGCCCCTGAGGAGTATATATTAGGAGAGCCTGTAAACGCGGCTCTTGTTTACGGAGATCAGGAGACAGAGGTAATAGAAAAGAAGATAAACCTTTTTAACAGACTTAAAAGGACTCCGGCGCCTTCTGATGAAAGTCCCGAGACAGGAGACGACAATCCCGCGGCTGCCGCTGTAATGACCCTTCTCGTGTCTCTGACTCTTATAGGAGCCTCGTCAGTATTTTTCATTTTAAGACGAGAGGACAGATAAAAAGGGAAGCAGGAAGGCATATATATCCGCGGAAAAACTGCCGCTGGGGAGAGGCTCCTCAGCGGCAGTGGGTTTTATGAGCTTTGTTTTCCCGGGAAAAGCCTTTGAAGCGATTACTTTACAGCCGCCTCAAGGGCCAGCTCCATCATATGGGTAAAGGAGGTCTGCCTTTCCTCCGAAGAGGCCTTTTCCCCTGTAACAAAGTGGTCGCTTATGGTCATCATGGCAAGAGCGTTGACCTTGTGGTAGGCCGCGTTCATGTAAAGGGCCGCTGCCTCCATCTCCACGGCCATAACGTTCATTGAGGCCCATTTTCTCCACCAGTCCGGGTCAGCCTCGTAAAAAACGTCGCAGGTCACTATATTTCCGGCCTTAAAAGGTATATTAAGCTCTGAGGAGGCCTTCTGAACCTTTGTGAGAAGCTGATAGCTGAGGCATGGGGAGTATGTTCCCGGAAGTCCGAAGGTGTGGGAGTAGGCGGAATCGGTGGAGGCTGCCAGAGCCACCACTATGTCTTTGATTTTTATATCCTCGTGAAATGATCCCGCTGTGCCTATTCTTATGAGATTTTCCACTCCGTATTCTGTTATAAGCTCCCATGTGTATATTCCTATGGAAGGCATACCCATGCCCGTACCCTGAACGGAAACGGGGACTCCCTTATATGTTCCCGTATATCCCAGCATCCCGCGGATCTCGTTGTAGCATTTAGGTGCGGTGAGAAAATTTTCAGCTATAAATCTGGCCCTGAGGGGATCTCCGGGAAGAAGCACGGTAGGAGCTATATCGCTTCTGCCGGCGGCGTTTATATGTGTGCTCATGGTTTAACATCCTTTCTGTTACTGCAGTTTAACATAATTTCAGTATACCACAGGAGGCCGCGTATGGAAAGTAACATGAGGCCTTCCTCCTGTAAGATCCATTTGAGCCACGGCTCCCATAGGCAGGGTAAGCTGAGGGTAGATATGTCCTGCTCTGAGATTGAACAAAACAGGCTTGCCACAGGGCAGGACAACCTCATTTATAATTTCCTCCACAGTAAGAGAAGCCTCCGGTGAGCCCTGGCAGCCGGCAAAGGTTCCCAGTATAACGCCGGAGCAGTCTATGAGCTTTCCCGCCAGGGAAAGAGCGGTAAGGTATCTGTCCAGCCTGAAGGGCTCCTCGTCAACATCCTCAAGAAAAAGAATTCTGTCCTTCGTATCTATTTCGTATGGAGAGCCTAAAGCGGCGGCGGTAAGGGACAGGTTTCCTCCCGTTAAAAGACCGGAGCAGCTTCCCGGAGATAAAATCCTCATTTTTTCTCCCGGAGGGTTTTCTACGGTGAGGGAGGTTTTTTCCTCAAAGAGAAGCTCTCTGAGGCGGCTGAGAGAGAAGGCATCCATACGTGTATAGTCGGTGTTGGGCATGGGAGCGTGGAAGGTGATGAAGCCGCACAGACAGGAAAAGACAGTGTGGAGAGCCGTTATATCGCTGTATCCCACGAAGATTTTCGGGTTTTCACGTATCATGTCAAAATCAAGGAGAGGAAGAAGGCGGGAGGCTCCGAAGCCGCCTCTGAGACAGAAGACAGCCTTTATGTCCTTACGCCTGAAGGCGCTGTTTATATCCTCTGCTCTTCTTTTGTCAGGACCCGCCATGTAGCCGTGGCTCATAAAGCAGCTTTCCATGACCACAGGCTCAAGTCCGAGATATTCGACGGATTTTACAGCGGCCTTAAGCCTTTCTGCCGGCACAGGTGAGGAAGGAGCCGTGAGAGCGGCCTTATCTCCGGGAAGAAGCTTTTGGGGAAGGAAGAGAGGTTTCATAATATTTCTCCTTTCTGCCTGACTTTTTATTCGCAGACTTTTGGTATAAAAGAAAAAAAGATGGGAGACACAGCCATCTTTTTCTTCATTTGAACTAAAGTTCTCATGTTGTTTCGCGCGTTTAACTTACGCGCATGTGGGGACGGGTGAGAATCAGGCATTAGCCTTATTGAATCTCTTCGTTAATCTCGACACCTTTCTGGAAGCGGCGTTCTTGTGAATAGTGTGCTTGGCGGCAGCCTGCATAAGCTTCTTTTCTGCCAGAGCCAGCTTTTCTTTTGCTGTTTCCATGTCACCGGCTTCAATAGCGGCGTCAAAAGCTTTAAGGATTGCCTTTATATGGCCCTTGACACGTCTGTTTCTTGCCGTTTTCTTGTCGATTACACGAATTCTTTTCTTTGCGGATTTTATATTTGCCATTAAATTCACCCCACTTTTCTTTAAATTTACAGCTAAAACCGCAACAATAAGTATAAATGAATAAAAGGAAAAAAGCAAGGGGAAAATCATACTGAGGAGGAGATTATGAAGTACAGGACAGACCTTGCCATAGAAAAAAAGGAGATGCTGGAGGAAGACCCAAAGGGAGAAGAGCTGGAGGGAGTGGTTATAAAGAAAACCGACTACGGTGAAGACGTGAGGGCCATAAGAATAGATATAACAGATGAAAAGGGCCGGCTGAAAATGGAAAAGCCTGTGGGAAGCTATATTACCATAGAGGCGGAGGGGATTCTTGAGGAAAAAGAGGGCGTGAAGGAAAAGGCGGAGAAGGCGGTGGCCGAAGAGCTTAAGGGACTGATAACCTTTCACAGCAGGCTCAAGGTTCTCATAGCCGGACTGGGAAACAGAATGGTGACTCCCGACGCCCTGGGGCCCAGAGCCGCCTCCAAGGTGCGGGTAACCAGACACCTCTTTGTAATGTTTGAAGCCGACAGAGACGAGGAAATGTCCAACGTAAGCTGTATTGTGCCGGGAGTCACGGCAACCACAGGCATGGAGACGGCTGAAATAATAAAAAAGGCGGTGGAAATATCGGGAGCCGAGCTGGTAATCGCCATAGATTCCCTGGCGGCCAGAAACATAGACAGAGTAAGCACCACCATACAGATAACGGATACGGGAATATCTCCCGGAGGAGGTATGGGCAACGCCAGAAAGGGAATAAACACAGAGACAACGGGAGTAAAGGTGGTGGCCATAGGCGTTCCCACGGTTATAGACGCCTCCACCATAATAAGAGACGCTCTCGAGGACAGAGTAAAGGATGCTGAGGATATAGAGGCTTATATACAGGAGCATGATACTCAGATGATAGTAACCTCCACGGATATAGATATGATAATAAAGGATTTTTCCGACATAATAGCAGGCGGTATAAATAAAACTCTTCATCCCGGCATATATTCCTAAAAGAAACTTTTGGAGGACAACTATGGAAAAGAAAAGAAAGCTTCTGGCGGCGGGGGCGCTGTCTGTGTTTCTCGCCTCAACTCTGTTCTTTCTCAGGGCCAATCCGGCTCAGGCCATGAGCGGGGACTGGCTGAATGAGGAAACCCTGGGACGCATGTGCATAGAACAGGTAATATCATCTTCAAAGGATATAGAGCTGAAAGAAGAGGCCCCGGAGAAGAATACGGAAACAGCCGGCGCGGAAGACAAAAAAGAAGAAAATCAGGAGCCGGAGAAAGAGGAGGCAGCCATTACCTCAGATCCTCTCGTGATAATATACCACACTCACAGCACCGAATCATACATGCCGTACAATGAGAGCAATTACCACAGAGAAGAGGAGGAGGGAACCGTAAGAGAGGTGGGCACGGTCCTGGAAAAGGAGCTTAAGAGTCAGGGGATAAACGTGGTGCACGACAAAACAATACACGACAGACCATCCTATAACGAGTCCTACAGCAGATCCCTTTCCACGGTACAGACTCTCATGAAAAATTATCCTTCCGCCATATACATAGTGGATCTTCACAGAGACGCGGCGGCGGCTTCGGCGTCAGGAGGGAAAACTCTTGAAATAGAAGGGAACAGGACCGCGGCCTTCAGTCTTGTGGTAGGCAACGGAAATGAAAACTATGTGGAGCTTTACGAGTTCGCCAAAAAAGTCAGCGATAAGGCAGAGACCATGTACAGGGGATTCGGAGGACCTATAATAGAAAAGGAATACAGATACAACGAGTATGTAAGCAGCAGGTGTCTCCTCCTTGAGGTGGGAAACAACAAAAATACCATAGACGAGGCGAAGCTTTCCGCGGAATACTTTGGGAAGGTGCTGGCTGAGGTCATAAAGGAAGAACAGAAAGGAAGCTGACATATGAAAAAGACCGCCGTAAAGGCCCTTATAATATTTATCATCTTTTTTACGGGAGCCTCATGTCTGCTGTATCTTGACAGCATGTGCGCGGAAACTACGGGAGAAGGGGGAAAGTTGGTATTAAATATTGAAAATTAAAGGTGTTTTGTATAAAATAAAAGCTGATAAATAATTGAAGCATGAGAGGCAGAGATGAAAGACTACCAGAAATATATAAGAAACTTCAGCATAATAGCTCATATAGATCACGGCAAATCCACTCTTGCCGACAGAATAATAGAGAAGACGGGACTGGTCTCAAAGAGAGAGATGAGAGAGCAGTTTCTTGACAACATGGAGCTTGAAAGAGAGAGAGGAATAACCATAAAGCTTCAGACCACAAGACTGGTCTTTAACTCAAAGGATGGAAACGAATACATCTTCAACCTGATAGACACACCGGGACATGTGGATTTCACCTATGAGGTATCCAGAAGCCTTGCCGCCTGCGAGGGAGCGGTGCTGGTGGTGGACGCCACACAGGGAGTAGAGGCTCAGA
This sequence comes from Candidatus Allocopromorpha excrementigallinarum, assembly GCA_018714925.1. GTDB lineage: Bacteria > Bacillota > Clostridia > Peptostreptococcales > Anaerovoracaceae > Lentihominibacter > Lentihominibacter excrementigallinarum. Next base: position 4,964 of record DVMP01000074.1, on the reverse strand, counting down.
CCCTTGCCAACGTCTATCTTGCCATGGACGAGGATCTTGAAATAATGCCGGTGCTCAACAAAATAGACCTGGCGTCAGCAAGGCCTGAGGAGGTAAAGGAGGAAATCGAGGAGGTTATAGGAATAGACGCTCAGGACGCGCCTTTTGTATCGGCAAAGGAAGGCATAGGAGTGGAGGAGCTTCTTGAGGAAATAGTAAAGAAAATACCCGCTCCGTCGGGAGACGAGGAAGGAAAGCTCAAGGCGCTCATATTCGACTCCTACTACGATAACTACAGGGGCGTGGTAATATACACGAGAATATTCGACGGCAGGGTAAAAAAGGGAGATACCATCCTTCTTATGAATACCGGAAAGGCCTACGAGGTTACGGAGGTGGGGGTTTACTGCCCTGGGCCTTCTGAGAGAAAGGAGCTTAAGGCCGGTGAGGTGGGCTACATATGCGCCGGAATAAAGCAGGTGTCCGACGCCAGAGTGGGAGACACCATAACGGAAAAGGAGGATCCGGCCGATGAAGCGCTTCCGGGCTACAAGAGAGTGCAGCCCATGGTATACTGCGGCATATATCCGGCTGAAGGAGAAAAATACGAAAACGTAAAGGACGCTCTTGAAAAGCTTCAGGTAAACGACGCTGCCTTTCACTTTGAGCCGGAGACATCCACGGCTCTGGGCTTTGGATTCAGATGCGGATTTCTCGGGCTCCTCCATATGGAGATAATAGTGGAAAGGCTGGAGAGAGAGTTCGATCTGGCTGTAGTTACTACCTCGCCTTCGGTAATATACAAGGTGGTGCTGACCGACGGAACCGTGAAAATGGTGCAGAATCCTTCCAATCTTCCTGATCCCGTAAAAATAGACCACATTGAGGAGCCTATGGTAAAGGCGGATATAATGGTTCCCAAGGATTACGTGGGCAACATTATGGAAATCTGTCAGGACAGAAGAGGAAAGCTGCTCAACATGGAATATATTACGGAAAACAGAGTAAACCTTCACTACGATATGCCTTTAAACGAGGTAATATACGATTTCTTTGACGCTCTTAAATCGAAGACAAGAGGCTACGGCTCTCTTGACTATGAGTTTTCAAGATATGAACCGTCAAAGCTGGTAAAGCTGGATATTCTCCTCAACAAGGAGCTGGTGGACGCCTTTTCCATGATCGTCCACGAGTCAAAGGCCTATGCCAGGGGGAGATTCGTGTGCGCAAAGCTCAAGGAGATAATCCCAATGCATCAGTTTGAGGTGCCTATACAGGCCTGCATAGGACAGAAGGTTATCGCCAGGGAAACGGTTCGCGCCTACAGAAAGGACGTTATAGCCAAGTGCTACGGAGGAGATATATCAAGGAAGAAAAAGCTTCTTGAGAAGCAGAAGGAAGGAAAGAAGAGGATGCGCCAGTTCGGCACTGTTGAGGTGCCGCAGGAGGCGTTTACGGCGGTGCTTAAATATGACGAGAACAAGTAACTTCGGCATATACATTCATATACCCTTTTGTGTGAGAAAATGCAGGTACTGTGATTTTCTCTCCTTCAGGTGCGAGGACGACGGTATTCTCAGAGGCTACACGGAGGCTCTGCTGAAGGAGATGGAGCTGAAATCAAAGGATCTCAGATACAGGTACGCTGACAGCGTTTATATAGGAGGAGGAACCCCCTCCATTCTCTCCGCCTGGGATATGGGGAAAATACTCGAAACACTCAGAGAAAGCTTCAATATAACCGATGACGCGGAAATCACCATTGAGGCCAATCCCGCCACACTTACCGATGAAAAGCTGGAGAGATATCTGAGAAAGGGGGCCAACCGCCTCAGCATAGGAGTCCAGTCCTTTGACAACAGGCTGCTGGAGCTCCTTGGGAGAATACATAACAAAAACGACGCCCTCTACACCTTTCAGAAGGCTAAAAAGGCGGGATTTGAAAACATAAACCTGGACCTTATGTTCGGTATCCCGGGACAGACCATGAAGATGTGGAAGGATACTGTGAGGGAGTGCGTCTTCCTCAGACCGGCTCATATATCTCTTTACAGCCTTCAGATAGAAGAGGGAACGGAATTTTACGAAATGTACAGAGACGGCAGACTGGAGGAGGTTTCCGATTCTCTGGACAGGGAGATGTACCACGTCGCCCTCAGGGTTATGTGCGGAGCGGGCTACAGGCATTATGAGATATCCAACTGCGCCCTTGCGGGCTTTGCCGGCCGCCATAATATGCGGTACTGGTCCTATGAGGATTACATAGGTCTGGGCCCGGGAGCCAGCTCCTTTATAGGGGGAAGGCGCTTTGAAAATCTTAAGGTCATGACTGAATACCTTGACGCCCTTAAGGAGGATGTTTCTCCTGTGGATACGGAAAATATAAAAAGCTACAGCAGAAGAGAGGAAATGGGGATTTTCGTCTTTACGGGCCTGCGAAAGGCTGAGGGAATATCTCTTGAAGAGTTCAGAGATATATTCGGAGAGGACTTTTTCAGCGTATATGACCAGAGGGTTCTGAAGAAATACAAGGGCCTTCTCATTCTGGCCGACGGAAGGCTTTACCTTTCTGAAAAGGGCATGGACGTTTCCAACAGAATAATGACGGAGTTTGTGTAATGAAGAAAAAATACATAATGTCCCTGGACCAGGGCACCACCAGCGCCAGATGCGTGCTTTACGACAGAGAAGGAAATCAGGTAAGTATGGCTCAGAAGGAGTTCAGGCAGATATACCCCAAGGCGGGATGGGTTGAGCACGACCCTATGGAGATATGGTCCACTCAGATAGGAGTGGCTCAGGAGGCCATGCTTAAAATAAACGCCACCTGTGAAAACATAGAGGCCATAGGAATAACCAATCAGAGAGAAACCACGGTGGTGTGGGACAGGGAGACAGGCGAGCCTGTGTATAACGCCATAGTGTGGCAGTGCAGAAGAACCGCGAAGCTGTGCGACGAGCTTAAAAAGAAGGGCCTTGAGGCAAAATTCAGAGAAAAGACAGGCCTTCTCATAGATCCGTATTTTTCGGCCACAAAGCTGAAGTGGATTCTGGAAAACGCAGAGGGAGCCGCGGAGAAGAGCAGGGAGGGAAGACTGCTTTTCGGAACGGTGGAGACGTGGCTCATATGGAAGCTGACGGGAGGAAGAGTTCATGTGACGGATTATTCCAACGCCTCACGAACCATGATGTTCAATATAAAAACACTTACATGGGATGAGGAAATACTAAGGGAGCTCGATATTCCGGCGTGTATGCTGCCGGAGCCTGTGCCTTCAAGTATGATATACGGTGAGAGCGATCCCAGAATACTGGGAGGCCCCGTGAAAATAGGAGGAGCCGCGGGAGATCAGCAGGCCGCCCTCTTCGGTCAGGCATGCTTCAGCTTCGGAGAAGCCAAAAACACCTACGGAACGGGAGGCTTTATGCTTGTCAACACGGGAAAGGAGCCTGTTTTTTCAGGAAACGGCCTTATAACCACCATAGGCTGGGGCATAGGAGACGAGGTGAGCTATGCTCTGGAGGGGTCTGTATTCATATCGGGCGCGGCCATTCAGTGGCTCAGAGATGAGGTTAAAATACTTGACAACGCCGCACTTTCGGAAAAAATGGCAAGAGCTGTGGAGGACACGGCAGGCGTCTATTTTATCCCTGCGTTTACAGGCCTTGGCGCACCATATTGGGATCCGTACGCCAGAGGGGCCATAATGGGGCTTACGAGAGGCGCCAACAGAAATCACATAACAAGAGCGGCCCTTGAGGCCATGGCTTATCAGACAATGGATCTGATGACTGCCATGTCGGAGGATATAGGAAGAACCATAAAGGCCTTTAAGGTGGACGGAGGAGCCAGCGTAAATGATTTTCTCCTGGAGTTTCAGGCGGATATAATGGATATGCCTGTTTACAGACCTGAATGTATAGAAACCACGTCTCTGGGAGCGGCGTACCTGGCGGGGCTTGCCGCAGGCTACTGGAAGGATACCGAGGATATCGCCTCCAACTGGAGGCTGGAAAAAACCTTTATGCCTTCCATGGAGAAGGAAAGAAGAGAGGAGCTGCTGAAGGGATGGCATGAAGCCGTAAGGAGAACCCTGGGCTGGGCGAATATATAAACCTTTATTTCCCTGATATGACCACCAGAAGTGTTCCCTCATCAAAGGAAAGGAGAGCGTCCTTTCTTCCCGAAAACTCGTTGCTTACTCCCAGGGGAAAGGTTCTGAAAAGAGTGTGGCCCTCAAGAGGATATTTTACATTTGAAATTGTGAGTCCGCGGCATTCCTCGGAAAGTGAGAAAAGTGAAAGATATGAGTCTGCTTGATACTCTATGGTATGGAGCAGATTTTTTTTGCCGTAAAGGACGAAGCACATGTTCCGGCCGTCCTTCATGACAAGGCTTGAAAAGCAGCCTGCGTAGCGGGAGAGCAGCTGTATGGCGGCCATGGTATGATCCAGGCGGCCTCCCATGCCTCCCAGGATGACAACCTCCCGGGCGCCCAGAGAAACAGCTTTTTGCAGAGCCAGCTCAAGATCGGTATGGTCCTTTTGGGGATTGAATTTTTCAACAGGTATGTCGCGAGGAAGCTCCGATGAAATGGAATCCATATCTCCCATAAGCAGGCCGGGAATTATGCGCTGGCGCATAGCAATATCCATTCCGCCATCGGTACATATGACAAAATCGTCTTTTTTGATAATGGATTTAAGGTCGAATTCATATTCTATATATGAAGTTATTATGATAATTTTTTTCATTTTTTTCCTGACTTTCTTTTGATTATCTCATATGGTACATATTACTTGATTATTGATAATTATACCCTCTTGAAAAAGAATTTTGCAAGCTATATAATAATCTTAACCGGGAGGATTATTTTTATATCGGATTTTTAATCATCGAGGAGAGGGGGAGGTGATTGCCTGTAGAAAAATATTCCTTCAGCATAATATAAAATTTGACTGATGCGAGGTATTGCAATGGAAGA